>CBDUIJ010000005.1:0-43602 GCA_965367215.1 uncultured Granulosicoccus sp. | reverse complement strand
TCTGCTATCAGCTGCTGAATATCGACCTCTTCCGGCTCGGGTTCCGCGAAGGGTTCGGGCTCTGGCGTTTCCTGCAAGCGAGCCACGGGTTCATCCTTCGTGGCTGCCGGGCTCGGGCTGGGAGTCTGTGCGGCAATGGCCAGGCGGTTGGATTCCTGTATCTGTTGCAGCTCGGCCAGCCGTGCACGAATGCGCTCACCATCCTGATTGCTCAGTTCCAGACGACGCTTGCAGGCACTGATGCCGATATCGCCTGTCTTGGTCAGACAGGAAATCTTCATGGCACCCTTGTCCAGAGAATTCTGATTCAGTTTGGCGGAACGGGCTATCAGCGCCTGCTCGCTGGTGTCTGTGGAGATGAGTTCCTTGAGTGATGCCAACCGGGTATCGGCGGGATACAGTCGCAGTGCGCTGTTCAGTGTCTTGTTGGCCTGCTCGGTCTGGCCGCTCTGATACTGTGCGGAGGTGAGTTTCCAGTAGACATCGGAATTGCGGCTGCCGTTGTCAATGATGCCCTGGCAGATGGTCAGGGCATCGTCCACCCTGGCGGACATGCAGTCGTCAACTGACTGGGCCATGACATTCGTGGCAAGAGCCAGGCTTGCAACAAGAAGTGCCAGGCAACGGCTTGCCAGAGATAAGGTAGGCGTTTTCATGGTGGTCAGTATCCAGTTCCGGCGGATCCACGGCTGTTTCTAGAGGCAAATCCCCACTGGCCGTCCGGCAGCTTGACCAGATTGAACAGGTAGTAGGATTCAACGGTCTGATAAGGCGGATCCTCGCGCGCTACCATGGCTTCGATATCATTCCTGAACTCATACAGGCTGTAATTGCCCGTCACGTCCGGCCCACCGGCAATGGCCTTGAGCGTATGAACGATTTCTTCAGAGATGATCTCCATCTCGTCAATGGATGTCGATTTTGCACCGGCGTCCAGATAGGCCAGTAGTTCGTCCGAACGGTCTACCAGGTCTTCGGCCTTGATGCGCGTGCTGGTCACGGTCCGTTGAACATTGGCACTGGCATCATCGACTTCACTGGCCAGCTGCAGATGGGTGATGGCTTCTGCCGCTGCACGGCGAAGCCCGTATTCGTTACTGGTCTTGCGTTGCAGAAAGCCGGGATCGACGGCGTCGGCTGTGAGCTTCAGGTATTTCTGTGCACGCTCCATATTACCCTCGCGTGCAGCCTCCAGCATCAGTTCACTGGTGGTGGTGGCGGCCACGGACTGCAGCTCGGCAACAACCAGCAAGCCCCGTTTTTTCGGCGCCAGTGGCCAACCGGTAATGGCATGGCCGATGTGTACGTGAGAGATCGAGGGTGGAGAGCGTTTGACCACGGATGCACAGGAAGCCAGTATCAATGACAGCAAGACAGTCAGGGTGGTGGCAAGAGACAACGAGAGGTTGGATTTTTTCATTTTACAGGGAACTCCTTGTTAGCCAGATCATGCCGACATTGTCTCTGGCGCCACGCTGCTGATATAGCTGCGCAAGTGTTTGCAGAACTGTCGTACCGTTCGAGGAATCGCGCATCGTCTGATGAATTTCATCATCGCTGACCTCCTTGTTCAGGCCATCGGTACACAGGAGAAAGACATCATCGTCCCTGAGTCTGAACCAGCAGTGTTCCAGCGCCAGTTCCGGCCCACCGCCAATGGCACTGGTGAGCATCTGTGAGGGCTCGATCAGGGAAACGGGGTGTCGCAGATAGTCCCTGTCTTCCACCAGTGATTGCTGGGAGTGATCCTGTGTCAGCTGCAGCAATTGTCCTTCACGTAGTCTATAGGCTCGGCTGTCGCCCGACCAGCTGCACAGAATGCTGTCGCGACGCGCCTGCAGCAGAACCACCGTACAGCCGATGATATCCACCTGGTCCCTGTCAGCCTTGGCCATCAACTGCGCATTGCAATCATCGAGTGTCTTGACGATCCGATTCTTGCTGACACCAGCCATGGGTGATGCCTGAAAGTGCTGCAGCGTGCTGGTTACCAGCTGGCTGGCATAGTCGCCATTCGAGTGGCCACCCATACCGTCTGCCACCAGCCAGAGACGCTGTTCCGGCAGGGCGAGAAGGGAATCCTCATTGATGCTGCGTTTCTGCCCGGTGTCGGTGTAGGTCTCGCTGTGCCACATGCTCATTTCTCCCACGGAGCGTCTGGCAGGTCGTCCTCGTCAAGCTCCAGCGGTTCCACCTGGGGTACAACCAGAGTCTCGAAATCTGCGTCATTGCCAAAATCGTCCAAAGCCGCCCAATCATCCGCAGAAGGTGCTGTGTCCACCGTCTCGGCGGGCTTGTCTGAATCCAGTGTTGCCGTCGTCGCTTCCGCTTGTACAGAGACTGGAATGATCTCGTCAGCAGCAGGGTCCGCTGGCGGAGGCAGGGGCGATACATCAGCGGTATTGTCCAGCGCCGAGTCGCCTTCTTCATGGTTCTGACGGGTATCCACCACGGATGGTGCGAGCAAAGCGTCATCCGGCGGTAATACCGACAGGTCGATCAGGGTGCTGGCCGCTGACTCCCAGTCCTGGGTCATCAATGCAATACCGGTCGACTCCGTGGGCAAGCCGGTGCTCAGAACCAGTCTCTGGCTTGCATCTGTCGACTGCCACAGGCTGTATTCACTGGCAGTCTGCTGCAACACCGTGTCCAGCATGGGAGCCAGGGACAGCGCTGCCGGTGATGTCGCGGCGGGTGTCATGCAGATGGTGAACTGTTCGTCGATGAGGTGATCGGTGTGGGTTACCAGGCCATCGACGGAGGGCGGTTTCTGTTCATGAACCCGGGCAAGCTCGGCCAGTTCAGCCTGCAACTCATCGAATACATAATCGCTGGAACACACCTTGTGCAGCAACTGTTCGGCCTCGTTGAACCAGCCATGGTCGTTGAGCAGGCTCTGCGTGGGTAATGACGTCTCTGCCAGGGAGACTGCCAGACAAAAGGGAAAACGGCGTCCGACCTTGTCTGCGCTGGGTATCAGTACGCCCATCCACGGTGTATTGCCAGCGATACCGGCGGATAGCACAAAACGATAGCCCGGCGCCGCTGCATAGCTGTCCGCCCAGTCGGTGTGACGGCTTTCACCCTGAACCATGACATCTCGCAACCAGTCGTCCCAGACAGTGATGAATGACTGAGGCAGGTTGAAGCGCACGAAGTCACCGCGATGAGGAATCTTGCCGTAATATCCAAGCTGGTTCACAAGCTCTCCGGCGCACGAAAGTTGCGCAGCGCGACTGAGTCGAGTGGATTGAAGCTGCTGCTGGCCAGACCGATGGTGACCGGCCGACCCCCAAAGCTGTAGGTGACGCGGAGGCCACTGCGGGTGGCCGAACGGTTGCCCTGATCAAACAGTCGCAGAACAGACCAGGGACCACTGAGACTGATACTGGAGGATGATCCCGGCACAACCGGCTCGACACGCAGGCTGACCTGGGTGTTGTTGCTCAGCGGTGGCCAGGTGAAAGAGGTGCTGCCATTGATCGGTCCATGAAAGTAGTCGGTTCGGCTACCGCCGATATCCAGAAACAGACGATCAATCTCGGTGGACATGTTCAGTTCTTCAGGAATGAGATCGAACTGGAAACCCGGACGGTTGCCACCCTGGGCGAAGAAGGTATTACGCACATCATCGGCGAAGGCGAACTGTTTCAGCGAATTGTCCGACAGGCACACCGAGGAGCCTGTGCCTATCCAGGTCCACTGCTTCGGCGTTCGGGAGACCTGCCCGGTCAGGTAGGTATTCACGAAGGAGTCGATGATGCCGTCGGGGCCGAAGAAGGCACCGAAATCACTCAATGCGATATCGGCCGTACCTTGCCGGTTGACCGGATAACGATTGCGTATCGCTCTCTGGTAATAGGGCAGTACATCGGTTTTCCAGGCAGTGTCCAGTTGCTGGCAGAAGCCACCGCCCACCACATCGCTGATTTCGTTGGTCAGACCCGACACCAGTGATGCCAGCGGTTCGGCCAGTCTGTCTGCCTTCAGAGTCAGCGTCTGCATGCTGATGGCCAGCTCCGTGTTGAGTGCGGTATCGATCGTGCCGGCCGGGCTCTGTGCCATGGGCAGCAGCTGAATGTTCAGATCTGCCAACTGGTTGAGCACGGTATCCAGAGACGAGGTATTGCTCTCGAAGCCCTTGACCAGCGCATGCAGGGTGGCGAAGTGTTCGGTAACCGGGTCCCCGGCCTGTGGGCCAGCCACAGCCTCGGGCTGTGCCTGCAGCAGGGCGCCCAGTTCGTTCTCGCGCTGCGAACCACTGGCAGCAGAGCTGTCTGCAGGTATTGCGGGCTGTGTCAGCGTTGTCTGCTGACTGGCGTAGACCAGAAACTTCTTCAATGGTGAATCGGCATCGGCAATCAGTGACACGAATTCCGAGGCCTGCCCCAGATCACTGATACTGCGCATGCTCAGCTTGCTGAACAGGGTTTGCCACTGGTCGATATAGTCATCGAAGTACTGCTGCGTCAGAGCGCTGCTGAGTTCCTGCAGGGAGCTCTCGTCGTTGTTCGTTCCGGAGTGCGGTCCCAGAACCCAGCTGTCCTCGGCCAGTGACTGGCTGATGCTCTGACTGGCAGGCAGGAACACATCGCGATAGCCGGACAGGGTATGGAAACTCTGCACGCTTTGATCGAGTGACACACCATCCTCACGGGTATAGATGCGTGGCAGCTCCGGGCTGACTTCCGTGGTCAGGCGAACAAAGGAGTTGATATCGCGCTGTGATTCGTTGCGAATCCGGTTGTAGGCTCTTTGCGCCAGAGTTGTATTGGCCGCTATCAACTGGTACTGATCGATCAGGGAATTGTCCAGTGGTCTGGGCAGACGTCGTGGGGATTCCCGGAACAGGCTGGCGACATGTAGTTTGAGATTCTGGCGAACACTCTCGGAGACGTCGGCAGAGAGCAGGGAATCGAAATCGAAGTTGAACCAGCCGATGACATCATCGGAATCGAAGCGTTCCCGCATACCGATCATCTGGTAAGTCTTCAAGGCCTCGAACAGGAATTCGCTATCCGTATTGCGCGCGTGCATCTGGTGCTCAAGGCGTACCATCAAGCGCGGTAACAAGGCTTCCTGCAGCAGTTCGTCATAGCGGCTGAGCGCCAGTTCGGCAATCTTGTCTCCCTGAAACAGACCGGCATGCCTGATGACAAAGCCGTGCCTGTTCACATCATCGTCATCGAGTGATGTCGGAGCACGCGCCTGGTTGAGCAGGGTGTTGACGGGTATCAGATCGAGGCTGAGTGGATCCAGCGAGTCGATCGAGCCTTGCAGCTCCGCGGCGGCTGTCTCCACCTGTTCGATGAGTTGCCGGTTCTGCACAAAACTGGCAGACCAGAACGCCAGCAAGCCAAGAGTCAGAGTTGCAAGAGTGGCCACCGCTGCCCATTGCAGTCGTTTCAGGCGTTTTTCGGTTTTCAGGTTGGTGCCCGCCAGGCCTGACTCACCAAAGATCACATCGCTGAGCAGCTTCTGGATGAAGTAGCTGCGTCCTTCCGTGGTGGATGCCGTGCTCTGGGTATCCGGAAGTCCAAAGCTCTGCGACACATTCTGGATGACCTGGTCCAGTACCGAGCCTGTCTGGGTGGCACTGGTGAAATAGACACCGCGGAACAGGACCGGTTGCAACAGTCGGGAGGATGCCGTCAGTCGATCCAGCAACACGTTGACCCGGCTCCTGGCGAAGTTGAACTGCATGGGAAAGCCGTAGATGCTCTCGCGATTGCGCTGGCTCAGTTCGGCCTGCAGTTTGCCGACCGTCTGCTGGTTGAGCTGCGATTGCAGGGTATCCAGCCCGGCAGCCAGTGTCGCACCGGGCCGGGTGTCATCGAGATCCAGTGTGTGTCCCCAGACCTGCTGTCGCGCCTGCTTGTCCAGATCACCATGGTATTCGGCAAACCCTGCCAGCAGATCGCATTTGGTGAACATCAGATAGACCGGGGGTGCGATACCCAGCTGCTGATAGAGTTCCTCGACCCGGTTGCGCAGGGTCTTGGCAATCTGCTCCAGTTGCGTGTCGTCACTGTTCAGCACGTCTTCGATACTCAAGGCCAGCAGAACGCCATTGATGGGGCGACGGCTGCGCTTGTCGCGCAGCATGTCGAGAAAACCCGACCAGGCATTGCGATCCACTTCGCTTTCACTGTCCTGCGTGGTGTAGCGTCCGGCCGTATCCAGCAGCACGGCCTGGTCAGTGAACCACCAGTCGCAATTGCGCGTGCCGCCCAGTCCTTTCACGGAATACTTGCCGTGCGTCTCTTCCAGCGGAAAATCCAGTCCCGAGTTGCTCAGCAGGGTGGTCTTGCCGGCGCCCGGTGGGCCGATGATGACGTACCAGGGTAGTTCGTAGATGAAGCGACTGCCTCCGCTGCGGGAGAAGTTGCGCTGCTTGAGTGTGTCGACAGCTTCCTGCATCTTGGATTGCAGGATCTGCAGTTCTTCGGCGCTGGCGGATTCATTGGCAGAAGGCGCCTCGCTGGCCAGCGAGTCGAGCATGCGGGCATTCTGGCGACGCGATCGGACAAAGCGGAACAGAGCCATGAACAACCAGATCAGGGACAGACTGCCGATGGCCAGCAGGCGGTTGTAGCGACTCTCGAGCGGGGATGTCTGGTTGTAGCCGAGCATGGGGCCGACGAACCAGATGATCAGCGACAGGAATACGATGCCGAGAAAGGCCAGGAACAGGCGGCTGCCGAACAGTTTCTTCAGGCGGCTCATGAGCGGCATGACCGGGGTTGCTGTCGGTTGATGGGCTTCATTGCCGTTCTGCGCATGCTCATGGTTTTCATCACGGCTAGTAGAAGATGGACACTTCGACGCGGCGGTTGCGGGCACGTCCACTCGCAGTACCGTTGTCGCCTATCGGCTCCAGACTGCCGCGACCTTCGGCCGACAGGCGCCCGGGATCGTCGAGTACCGCGGCCATGCCTTGTGCAACCGACTCGGCACGCGCGCGGGACAGCTCCAGATTGGAGGCGAAACGCCCGGAGCGAATCGGGACATTGTCAGAGTGTCCGGTGACGACGATGGCACCGTTGAACTGTTGCATGGCCTCGGCAATGGTACGAACCAGAGGTTCAAGGTCCGGGTTCAGTTCGGTTCGGCCTGAGGCAAACAGATTGTCACCGAGTATGCGCACGCGACCTTCGTTGAAACTGTCGTCCACCTCGACCAGGTTCAGGTCGATCTGACCTTGCAACAGCTGCGTCAGGGTGATGCTCTGACCGGCAGTGCTGCTGCTTGCCGGCGGCGCCGGTGGCGGCACGACGGTACTGATCTGCAGGGGTTGTGGGCGGCTACCGTAGAAGCTGGCGATGGCCGAGTCAGAGCTCGCCCCGAGGGTATAGCGATAGCCGATGTAGCTCAGGGACGCAATGGCCAGTGCCGCTGCTGCCGCTACCCAGATGATGGTCAGTTTCGGCAGGCGACTTTCCTGAACGCCTGATCCCTGCCAGTGCAGCGACAGACGATTATCCGGAGTATCACGTACATCGCGGATGATGTCGTAGAGCCAGGTTCTGACCTTGGCGAGTGTGTTCTGGCCATTGCGGGCAATGCGATAACTGCCTTCATAGCCCAGCGACAGACACAGATACATCAGTTCGAGCAACTCGATGTTCTCTCGAGGGTTCTTGCCCAGCCCCTTCAGCAGGGCGAAGAAGCGATCTCCGCCGATGACCTCGTTATGGAAGGTGGACAACAGATTGTGCTGCGACCAGTTGGCCTGGTGGCCCCAGGGCGTGTTCATGGCGGCGTCATCGAGTGCGGTGCACATGACATAGCTGGCCTGCGTCACTTTTTTCTGGTCGCCGAGTATGGGCAGGGCTGCTTGTTTGAATTCATTCAGCTCGCGAATCAGCCGATTGCGCAGTTGTTCAGGGTCGGGATGCGTGCTGGAATGTCGGATACCGAGCATCAATGGCAGCAAGCGAGAGGCTGCCTGCTCCAGCGGGTTGATGCCACCCATGGGAGGTAGCCGAGCGACATTCTGTCTGCCTGCGGAGACGTTTTCCGCGCCCATCGGTTTGCCGGCATGCCCTCCCGGTCGGAGTACCGTCCGGTCATCATCCTCATCGAAGGCAAACGGATCCTCGTTCATTTGCGAACTGCCCACAGTTGCATTTGCAGATCGCTATAGCGACCCGCTATGTGCATGGCAAGATCGCCTGATACGGCAATCTCCTCCCAGAGGGGGTCGTCCTCACGAATATCGAAATAGACGTGGTTCTCGTACATCGGGATGCTGTTGGGAAGCGTGATGACCGGTTTCAGGGCGATTCCCTGGCTCTGGGCTTCCACCAGGTCGCGTAGCCTGGCCTTGGAAGAGATGGTAGTTTGCCTGGGCAGCTGACGGCTCAGTTCGTCCGGCGTCACACTCGCCTTGGCGGCGAGAATGAAGCGTGATGTCTGAAACAGGCCGGGGTTGCGAATGGCAGCCGTGTAGATTCCCGCTTTCACATGTTGTACAGGGATGGACTCGGTGGTGGAATCCGGTATCCAGTTCAGGCTCTCACGCAGATGATCCATCAAGGGGGCGAAGCTGCGGTACTGGTCACGGTGCAGATATTCGGTGAAGTCCGGCGCTCGCCTTGCGGTACTGGTAATCGTTGCGAGTTCTCCTGCCAGCTGAATGAACTCCTGATAGAGCGCTTCCGGGTGGGTCGATGTGGCATTGGCGAGATGTTGCAGAAGCGGGCGAGTCCGATTGAGAGTCTTCAACAGCAGTAGCTGGTTCAGCTGCGAGGAATCGCTGGCGGTAGCCGTACCGATACGGCCTGCCAGATCGCTGGCCCGTTGATTGACCAGACCGGTCAGCTCTCGCAGCAGTGATTGCAACGGCCGGGATGCCTGCAGTGTCATGGCGCAGGGGTAGAAACGCTCATCGAGCACGACTCGGTCATCCTCGCGCCGTTCGCTGACCCGGACCAGTGGAATGGTATGGAATGCAGCATCCTGATCGCCGCTCAGTGTGAGGCGCGCCCACAATCCGGCGGTGAAGACCGATTCCTCACTGTCAGAGTCGGGACTGTGACGGTCACTGACCAGACGATCACCAATCAGGTAGCGGGAAAACGAGCTCGATGCACGCTCCTCCACGGCGTCCTTGTCCTGCTGGCCTTCGAAGGGGATGGCCAGCGATACGACCGTATCCCGGCAATCGGTATCGATCATGATCGGTGCCGGCAGTTCTCCATCGTCAGGCAGGTTGAAAGGCGTGCCATCGGGAAACAGCCCGCTGATACGGGTCAGCGCCAGCTTGCCTTCATTCAGGGCAGCCGTATCCAGGTCGAATTCGATCAGACCATGCGCCCAGATACCCATGCCACGGGCCACCAGAGCCATGGTGTTGAGCAGAAATCGATCATGCTGCTGGAAGTGCTGTGGTCCGAGGAACATGCCTTCGGTCCACAAGGTTCTGTCATTCTTCTGCACACCTACCTCTCTGCGCTATCGCTTGAGCGAACGGCGAATCGCCGTCTGGACGATCTGTGGGTTCGCTACGGTTCATGGCTATCGGGCGAGGCATCAGGGGCTCGGCTCGATGGTGACGGCGCTGGCGCCGATGCTGACGCTCACGGAGACGGTATCGGTGGGTGTGATGCTGGCCGCCGCCTTCCAGACTGTCTGATAAGGCTCACGGTAGGCGGCCGCGATGACCAGCATGGACTGTGTCCTGTTGGCGCTCATGCTCAGCATGCGGCTCTCTCCGGGTCGCAGTGTCAGAGTCGACACGGGTCTGGGATCGATCTGCGTACCGGCGTAGTCGAACATCTGTTCAAAGCTCTTGCTGCCAATTTCCGATTGGCCATCGGTCATGAATACTCTCACTTGCACGGGTGAAGGACGTGACCGAGTATCCGGATTCAGATCGGAACTAGCCGAAAGGCTAAGATTGATCTGATAAGCCTGTTCCGAAAGCGGTACTGGTACCGGTGTTGCTTCCCTGGGTGGAGATACAAGTCCGGTTTTTTCCAGCAGGCCGCAACCGCTCAGCAACAGCGTCAACACAGCCAATAGAGACGTGATTGCCGTGGCGCTTCGCTTGTTCATCGAACCGTATCCGTGCATGCCCTTCTCCATTGGTGGCTGACGCCGTGAGTCAGAAGTCCGGCGTCCGGCCCGTTTTCCTGATTCTCGATTCGTATGCCTTGCGGAATTCGCGGCCATAGACTTCGGTAAAGTCATTCATGGCCTCTTCCCTGATACCTTCGTATTGTTCGCAAAACAATTCCCACAACTTTGCCTCACGCGTTATGGGAATATTTGCCGAAATTCCACCGGTTTTTTCCAGATGTTTCGACAACTTGCCCGGATCGAACTGAGTCAGTACGGCGCGAACGGCTGATTTCATACCCTCCAGCATGGCCAGTTGATGCAGTTTGAGATCCTCCACTGCCTGTTCGATGGCACGTTCCGGCTCCATGTAACCGTCGTTGCGGTTCGACAGCATCTTGGTCAGCGCATCGGTGGCATCGTAAGAGAACTTCAAGGGGTTGTTGTCATTCCTGGCCAGGGTGGTGACATCACTGCGTATGGCATTCTTCAATTCGGTTCTCGATTGCAGAAGCACCATCATTGCATCGACCATCTGTGTCAGCAACTTACCCGTTTGTTCAAGAATCTCGGCCTCTTGCCGTTGATCGAAATCCGATTCGCGCAAGGCGGCTGCACGCAGCAGGGTGTCAAGAGCCCCTGTTCCGCGGCTGCCAGCTGCTGGCGGTGGTGTTGCGCGCACTGGCGCCTGTGGTGTCTGTGGAGCCTTTGCGCTCGATGGTGCCGCCTGTGCCGGCTCGTCGAGCCAGTCTGCCCAATCGCTGTCGGGGTTGCTGGTGGGCCGATCTTTCGGTGACGCCGACTGCTCGTCCAGATCCCAGTCGCCGGCAAACGGATCATCGGCGCTGGTGGATGGTGGAGTCCAGTCAGGTTCGCTACCGCGAAAGGGATCGTAGCCCGATGCCTCATCGGGCAAGACCGCCTTGGTCGGGCTGGAGGCGAAATCGGCGAAGGGATCATCGGCATCGAATGCGGAGTGTTCGGCGGTAGCGTTCTGCGAACCGGTATCGATACTGACGCTCAAGGTGTAATCACCAATGGCCAATGTATCGGCATGCTCGAGTCGCTGACTGCGGCCACGTCCGACAGGCTCGGGCGAGCCGTTGACATACACGCCGTTGGCACTGGTATCGCTGATGTACAGCTGGCCATCTTCAAGCGAGATCACTGCGTGATTGGAAGAGATGTAGCGACTGATATCTTCCAGACAATAGTGACAGGCACTGGAGCGTCCCACGATGACCGGGAAGGTGTCGAAGTGGCTGCGTTGCCGATCATCTGCCGGCTGGTTGCAAAAGGCGCGAACTTCAAGTGTCAGGCGCATGGTTTGCTCGTGTTACTGCCCATACGGTCATGAGTATCTAGGATTCCGGTATCTGTTGCGGGACAACGTGAATTGATGGATCGTGTCGCCGTAAGGTAGCAGCAAGATGTCAATCCAATCTGATAGTAGGGTATGCCGAGTTGTATTGCAGCTACCTGCATATGTCGGGTAAGTGCCAGGACTTCGCTGAATAGTGAGAGTGAGTTGCCTGTTGGTGCGATCGATTCGTGAACCAGAGCCTGAGAATGCAGGAAGACTAATCATAAGTCTAGGAACTCACTTGCAATACTGATCTTTTGGCTAGTTTGCAGGGATGGTAATCCCAGAGTACGGTCTGTATTGTTTTGAGTGGTACATGGTTCCAGCCTTCTGCTTCGGGAGTCCCATGGCGCAGTCAGAGGAGATGTGGAGGGCATGGAAGATTTCGAAAGCACGCCGGAATTCCAGGCACTGATTGTTGCTGCAGCCGGCAAGCCCGAGCGCAGCATGGGGGACTCGGTCATTCCGGCAGAGCCGCCACAATGGAAGGATGTGCGTGCTCTGGCTCGGGAGCTGATGGGAAAAGCACCCACGCAGCTTGCGGTACATGTCTATCTGATTCAGGCAGAAACCTGCGTGAATGGCTTTACAGGGTTCCATCAGAGTCTGCAGACACTGGTGACACTGTTGCAGAATCAATGGGATGAACTAAATCCCGAACCGGATCTGGACGATCCGGACGACATGTATTACGCCCGAGTCAACCTGATCAACGAACTGGCAGAACAGCCTGTCTTTCTGGACGCCATTCATCGGCAAGCCCTGGTCAGGGTGCGAGGTATCGGTGATTTTTCCGCACGTGATATCGACATTGCTTCCGGCGCCCTGACAGCCTCCGAAGAGGATCAGGCACGTTGTCAGGAAGGTCTCATCCGTGGGGCCTTTGCGGAAACCAGCGCCGATGAATTGCAAGTCATGGTTGATGCGCTGGATGCATTGCCTGTCCTGTGTCGTTCGGTGGAAACGCTGTTCGCCGAGAAAACCGGCCAGCAGAATGTCCTGTCGCTGGATAGATTGATCAAACGCATTGACGGTTGCCGTACTCATTTTCATGCCTATGCGGATGAATACCTGAGCGGCTCTCAGGATGATGTGGGTGTCGAAGATGCCAATGAGGAGCCACTGGCTGCCACTGAAGCCGTAACCGCGGAAACCAACCAGACAGGCAGAACCAGCACACTGGCCAATCGAAGCTCGGTAATGGCCTCCTTCGATGCCATCCTGTTGTATTACCAGGAATACGAACCCTCCAGTCCGGTCAGGATACTCACCCTGTGTGCCCGCGATATCGTCGAGAAACCCTTTTTCGAAATCCTGCAGGCGCTGGCGCCTGATCGACGCGATGATCTGCCGGCATTGCTGGCGCAGATACAGAAGCAGCCGCTGGCATCGCTACTCAGTGACAGTTTCGCCCGGTTTCTGGCCGGTGAGACGTTGCCTAGCATGAGCGCCGCAGCCATACCCGGGCAGAGCGTCAATCCGGATGAGGGCGTACCCGATACCGCTGGTGGGGAAGTATCGCATTCGGGTAATAGTCACGTTGTGTCGGTGATCAGTTCACGTCAGCAGGTGGTGGAAGTACTACAGGATATCGAGACGTTTTTCCTGAATGCAGAACCAGCCAGTCCGGTTCCGCTGATCATCTCCGATATTCGGAAACTGGTTCCCAAGCGTTTTGCGGAACTGGTAGCGGAATTCAGCCGATTGTTGCCGGAAGCCGCGTCAGCATCGGCGGAGTAGTTCGATTTTCAGTTGTGTTCTCCATGAGCGCAGCGGGTTCAGGAAGGGCCTGATAGTCCATTTGTACTAGCCCGGTTGGGCAATGGCTTATACAAGCCCGGCCGCATACGCTTTTTGAATGATCGTCCTTATCAAGGGAGAATTCCATGGCCAGTGGTCAGAAGTTCATTGCACGAAATCGCGCCCCTCGCGTCCAGATCGAGTATGACGTCGAGCTGTACGGTGCGGAAAAGAAGATTCAGTTGCCATTCGTGATGGGTGTCATGTCGGATTTGTCCGGCAACGCCGGTGAGGCAAAGGCGAGCATGGATGATCGGAAGTTCTCCGAAATCGATGTCGACAATTTCGATGACTATCTGAAATCGACCAAGCCCAAGGTATCGCTGAGCGTGCCCAACACGCTTACCGGTGAAGGCGAAATGAGTGTCGAACTGTCGTTTGACAGCATGGACGATTTCAGCCCGGCGGCCATTGCCGGAAAAGTCGACTCCCTGAGCAAGCTGCTCAATGCTCGCAACGAGCTGTCCAACCTGAAGACCTATATGGACGGCAAGGCCGGTGCCGAAGACCTGATCCAGAACCTGCTGGAAGACCCGGAACTGATGGCAAGCCTGGCAGCGGCTCCCAAGCCTGAAGACGACGCTGAAGAAACCAAGGAGTAATTGATCATGGCAGAGAAAGAAGCGGAAGTCGCCGGTGCGGAAGGCGCTGTAGAGGAAAGCGATGATTTTTCCTCCTTGCTGGAGAAGAATTTCAAACCACGCAGCCCGGAAGCCAGTTCGGCTGTCTCGAATGCCGTCAGTACGCTGGCGCAGCAGGCACTGTCGGACACGGCGCTGATATCCGATGATGCGCGCAGCACCATCGAATCCATCATTGCCCAGATTGATCAGAAACTCACCGAGCAGATCAACCTGATCATGCACCATGAGGAATTCACCAAGCTCGAAGGTGCCTGGCGGGGTCTGCATCATCTGGTCAACAACACCGAAACCGATGAAATGCTCAAGATCCGCGTCATGAACGTGGAAAAGAAGGAGCTTGCCAAGACTTTCAAGAAATACAAGGGCGTCTCCTGGGACCAGAGCCCGCTGTTCAAGAAGATCTACGGGGCCGAATACGATCAACTCGGTGGTGAGCCTTATGGTTGCCTGGTGGGTGACTATCACTTCGATCACAGCACACCTGATGTCGAGATACTCAATGGCATGAAGCAGGTGGCGGCCGCGGCACATGCACCATTCCTGACGGGTACCGACCCGAATATCCTGCAGATGGAAACCTGGGATGAGCTGTCGAACCCGCGGGATCTGACCAAGATCATGGGTACACCTGAATATGCGGCCTGGAATTCCCTGCGTGATTCGGAAGACTCCAAGTATCTGGGTATGTGCATGCCGCGTTTCCTGTCGCGCGTTCCCTACGGTGCCAACACGGATCCCGTCGAGGAATTCGATTTCGAGGAAGACACCTCGGCCGGCAGCGACAGCTATGTCTGGGCCAATTCCGCCTATGCCATGGCCGTGAACGTCAATCGTTCATTCAAGGAATATGGTTGGTGCTCGCGAATTCGCGGTGTGGAATCGGGCGGCGCCGTAGAAGGATTACCGGTGCATACCTTCCCCTCGGATGATGGTGGTGTGGACATGCAGTGTCCGACCGAAGTGTCCATTGGCGACAGGCGTGAAGCGGAGCTTGCCAAGAACGGCTTCATGCCACTGCTGCATCGCAAGAACACGGATACGGCAGCTTTCATTGGAGCTCAGTCAGTACAACGCCCGGCGGAATACGACGATCCGGATGCCACCGCCAATGCCAACCTGGCGGCACGCCTGCCTTATCTCTTTGCTACCTGTCGTTTCGCGCACTATCTGAAGTGCATGGTTCGGGACAAGGTGGGCTCGTTCAAGGAGCGTGAGGACATGCAACTGTTTCTGCAGAACTGGATTACCCAGTATGTCGATGGCGACCCTGCCAACTCCGGTGAGATCACCAAGTCGAAGAAGCCATTGGCAGCCGCTGAGGTGGTTGTAGAGGAAGTCGAAGGTAATCCGGGTTACTACACCTCCAAGTTCTTCCTGCGGCCTCACTATCAGTTGGAGGGCTTGTCAGTGTCCTTGCGTCTCGTTTCAAAACTGCCATCGGCGAAAGGGTGATTATTCACACTCTTTCAGTACCTTAGTTGATACAGGAAAACATCGTCCGGACGTAATCTGGTCACAACAGCAAGGCAACAACGCTGTTTCGACAAACAAACCGAACGTAACCCAAGAGTAAAAGGAGAATTAAAATGGCTGTTGACATGTTTCTGAAGCTGACTGGAATCGATGGTGAAGCACAGGATGACAAGCACAAGAAGGAAATCGATGTGCTGGCCTGGAGCTGGGGTTCCTCGCAAAGCGGTACAACACACATGGGTCAGGGTGGTGGTGGTGGTAAAGCCAATATCCAGGATCTTTCCTTCACGCACTACATCGATTCGTCCACTCACAATCTGCTGCAGCGAGTGTTTGACGGCAAGCATATCAAGGAAGGCACGCTGGTTGTTCGCAAGGCGGGAGGCACTCCTCTGGAGTACCTGACCGTCAAGATGGAAGACATCATGGTGACATCCGTCAGTACCGGCGGATCCGGTGGTGAAGACAGGCTGACCGAGAATGTGACCTTGAATTTTTCCAAGGTACAGCTGATCTACAAGCCGCAGAAAGAAGACGGTTCAGCCGATGCCGACAAGATCGCCGGTTGGGACATCGCCGAGAACAAGGCCAACGTTTGATCACCATCGCGACTCCTTGCACCAATGCAGCCCTCGCGCTCCGACCTCGAATGCTCGTTCGTGACGGAGCGCGAGGGCAGCGCGGGGGCAGCGCGAGGGCAGCGCGAGTGAGCACAGTGCACTATCGGTATCTTGTCTTGAGTCATGAGGAATTCCTTGATCGTGAACGCTGAAGAATGCATAAAAGCAGGTGACCTGGACACAGCGCTCAGTGAGCTGATGAAGGCTGTCCGGGATGATCCTGCCAACCCCTCCTATCGAACCTTTCTGTTCCAGTTGCTGAGCGTCAAGGGTGACTGGAACCGGGCGCTGACCCAGTTGAATGTCGTTGCGGACATGGACCACAGCACCTTGCTGATGGCACAGACGTATCGAGAGTTGCTGTTGTGTGAGGCATTTCGAGCCGAAGTCTTCGCCGGAAAACGGGCACCCTTGCTGTTCGGCGAGCCCAATACCTGGCTGGGATCACTGGTTCAGGCCCTTGGTGAGGTGGAAAAGGGCAACGGTGAGGAAGCCAACGCCATTGTCATGAAGGCCATGGAGCAGGCAGTCGCCCGTGGTGGCCTGATCGACGGTCAACCCTTTGACTGGCTCAGCGATGCGGACATGCGGCTGGGTCCGGTGTTCGAAATCATTCTCAATGGCAAGTACTACTGGGTGCCGATGGAGAATGTGGCCGAGATCAATTTTTCGGAGCCTGAAGACCTGCGTGATCTTGTCTGGCTACCCGTGCAGATTCGCTGGAGGAATGAGGGCAATTCCATCGGCTTCATGCCAAGCCGCTACCCGGGTGATGCAACTCTGACAGACCCGCAGAGTGCACTGGCACGCAAGACCGACTGGTCAGATGTGGGCGGCAACTTCTACACCGGTTCCGGACAGCGCATGTTCTCGAGCAATGAAAATGAATATTCACTACTGCAGACTCGCAAGATCGTCTTTGATACGGCCGAAGGCGCAGGCGAGAATGACAGTGCCAGCGATAGCAACGCGGTATAGCTGATAGTCATGGCGGAGCTGACCCACAAGGAACGACTGTTACCTTCGCTGCTGGATCGTCTTACTGATGAGCGTCCGAAGGAGCGGGAGGAATCTCGCCATCAGCGTGCCGGTAACGTCACCAGTTTGCGTGAATCCGTATTGCGTGATCTTGAATGGTTGATGAACACGATCAATCTGGAATCGGTCGAATCGCTCGAAGCCTACCCCGAGCTGCGCACGACCGTCATCAACTACGGCATGCCCGGTTTGTCGGGAACCACCCTGAATCTGGCTGATCGTGATTCCATCAAGGCACTGATCAAGGCGGCCATCGAGACGTTCGAGCCAAGAATCCTGAAGAACACACTACGCGTCAGTTTGATAGAAGACGAGAATCTGAGCAATCCTCACGCTATCGCATTCCAGATAGAAGGCACGATGTGGGGTCGACCAATGCCCGAAGCCTTGTTTCTCAGAACCGAGCTCGATCTCGAGCTGGGTGATGTGAAGGTGACCGAAGCATGAACCCGCAACTGTTCGAGTTGTATCGCCGAGAGCTGCAACATGCCCGGGAGATGGGTGGGGAATTCGCGGCAGAATTTCCCAAGGTGGCCGGCCGTCTCGGCCTGGAAACACTCGAGTGCTCCGATCCTTATGTCGAGCGTCTGCTGGAAGGCTTTGCCTTTCTGGCGGCCCGGGTGCAGTTGAAGATCGAAGCCAGCCACAGTCAGCTTGCGCGTCAGCTGTTGGAGATGGTGTATCCCTCCTATCTGTCGCCAACGCCGTCCATGGTAATCAACGAAGTGTTCCCATCATTGACCGAAGGCTCTCTGGCTCAGGGTTTCACCCTGGAGCGAGGTACACGACTGCGCAGTCAGATAGCACCCGATGAAAAGACCGAGTGCGAATTCAGAACCTCGCATGATCTGACAATGTGGCCGGTGGAAATGCACGAGATGCGTTATCTGGGCAATGCGGCAGCGCTGGAAGCTGCCGGAATCAGGCCTGACAAGAGCGCTCGATCCGGGATCGCTCTGCAACTGAAGAGCGTCGGCGGTTACGAATTTGCCGAGTTGCCAATGGAGGAGCTCTCTCTCTACCTCAATGGCGCGGACAGTGTCGGCACCCTGCTGTATGAGCAATTGTTTCTTCATACCCAGGCCATCACGGTTGTCTGCAACGGATCGGAAGTGCGAAGCCCGACTGCCGGCATCAGTCTGCAGCGTCACGGCTTTGCCGATGACGAGGCGCTGTTGCCAGTGACCAACCGCGGTTTCCAGGGATATCGCCTGGTTCAGGAATACTTCGCCTTCCCGGAACGCTTTCTGTTTGCGAAGATTCAGGGGCTGCGTTCGAGGCTGAAACGTTGCAACAGTGACACCATCGAATTGATTCTGACCTTCGACAATAACAATGAGCGACTGTTCGAAACGCTCAGCAGCGAGAACTTCAAGCTCAACTGCGTGCCGGCCATCAATCTGTTTCCCAAGTCGGCCGATCGTATCCAGCTGGATCGCAGCCGACATCGTTACCACATCATTCCGGATCGTACCCGCCCGATGGATTTCGAGGTGCACTCCGTAACGGGTGCCACCGGCTATGCGGGAAGTCAGGCGCAGAAAGAGGTGTTCTATCCCTATTTCAGCAGTAGCGAAAAACAGCAGCCCAATCATCGCTTCTATGGTCTGGAGCGCGAACAGCGTCTGTTGTCATCGCGTCAGAAACGGCGCGGTGCCAGGGCCAGCTATATAGGTAGCGAGGTGTTCGTGTCGCTGGTTGACGAGCGCGAAGCGCCATACCGTTCAGACCTGAAACAGCTGGCTGTGGACACCCTGTGCACAAACCGCGATCTGCCTTTGCAGATGCCGGTTGGCAAGAAGGATACCGACTTCAATCTGGATATCGGTGCGCCGGTGGATAGCATTCGCTGCCTGCATGGCCCCACGGTCCCCAAGCCCTCACGAGCCCACTTCAAGGATGCCTGGCGCCTGGTCAGCAATCTGAACCTGAACTACCTGTCGCTGGACAGCGCGCCTGAGGATGATGGTGCAGCCGCCGCGGCGATGCTGCGGCAGATGCTGGAAATGTATTGTGATGCCAATCGCAGCTCGGATAGTCGACAGCTGGAAGGCATCCTGTCGGTGAAGACGGCACCTGCCATCCGGCAGATGAAACAGCGTAGTCACATGGAGATTGCACGCGGCATGCAAGTGTCGGTGCGTATCGATGAAGCCGCCTTCGAAGGCAGCGGGGCCTACGTACTGGGTTCGGTACTGGAGAGGTTCTTTGCACGTCATGCCACGGTCAATTCGTTTACGGAGACCGTCCTGGAGAGTGTTCAACGCAACGAGATACAGCGATGGCCGGTGAGCATCGGACAACGATCGACACTGTAGCGCAGCCACTCGACGAACTGCATGAGCGCATTCGTGCGTTCGATTTCGTCGCAGCGGTGCGCCTGCTGGAGAACGCACATCCGGACAAGCCCAGAGTCGGTGATGCGGTACGGGTACGTGACGATATCGTGCGCCTGTCGCAACATGTCACGCTGGGGTTCAGAGGGCAGGCCTTGCAATCTCTCGAGCCGGGCAAGCGTGCTCACCCGCATCGCCTGCATGTGAATTTTCTGGGCTTGCTCGGCTCGCACGGACCGATGCCCCTGCATCTCACCGAGTACTCGGAGCAGCGCGCGAAGCATCATGCCGATCCGACGTTCAGGGAGTTTCTGGATCTGTTCAATCATCGCATGCTCTCCTTGTTCTACAAGGCCAGTGTGCAGTTCGATCCTGCCGTCAGCTTCGATCGGGCAGGCGATAACACCTACGCGGAAGTTTTGGGAGCCTTGTGTGGTTTATTGCCGGAGGCCAGTCAGGCAAGAGACACCATCCCCGATGCCGTCAAACGCCATTACCCCGCCTGGTTCGGCAGTAGTGCCAAATCACCGGACGGTATTGCGGCTCTGCTCAATGCGCATTTCGATCTGCCAGTGACCGTTCGCGAATGGGTCGCAGGCTGGCTGCCATTGCCGGAAGACTCGCGCATCCGTCTGGGGCAGCGCTCGGAGTCGGCGCAGCTGGGGCACGCTGTTCATATCGGCAAGCGCGTCTGGAGCATTCGCCACAAGTTCTGTGTGCAACTCGGACCACTGGACTGGGAGACGTTCAGTTCATTCAAACCGGGCGGAGAGCAAGCCAGGATTCTGCATGATCTGGTCAGAAACTACGTCGGCGATGAGTGGGACTGGGATCTGGAACTGAAACTGTCTTCACCGGCAGTTCGGCCACTGACGCTGGACAGAAAGCGCACCCTCGGTTTTGACAGCTGGGTCAGCAATGGTCGTGGAAAACGCTTGCCGGATCAGACAGTCGCGCTCAACCAGAAACTGATCGGCCCATTGGCACAGAAGCGAACACTCAGGGATGACGCTGTTTCAGCGCATCGTTAACAGAACAGGGGACAGGGTTCATGACGGAAATCAGCAGAGCGAATCTTTTTGGCAAGCTCAACGAGTTGGGTTACAAATCCATAGAGTCCGCGACCAAGCTGTGCAAGCTGCGTGGCAATCCTTATGTGGAGCTGGTGCACTGGATCGATCAGATCAGTAATCAGCAGGATTCCGACTTCCACCATATTCTGCGGCATTTCGATATCGATCTGTCGGTGGTGTCCCGGGACATCACCAACAACCTCGAGATGCTGCGCGGTGGCGCCAGTGCCATCTCGGATTTCAGCGATGATATTTCGCAAGGGGTGGAGCGCGGTTGGGTGTATTCCACCTTGCTGTTCGGCGACGGGGTCGTTCGTACAGGACACTTGATGGTGGGTCTGTTGAAGACGCCCTCACTGCGCAATCGCCTGCTGGGTATTTCCAAGTCCTTCGGGCAGATCAAGCTGGAGCAGTTGATCGAGGAGTTCGACGACATCGTCGGCGGGTCACCTGAGGATTCCATGACCGCAAAGGACGGCTATCGAATCGGGGGAGGCGCGGTACCGGGTGAGGCCAGCGGTGCGATGGCGCCGGCGGCAATGGGCAAGCAGGAGGCATTGGGCAAATACACCACCAACATGACGGAGGCGGCGACGGGAAGCAATGTCGATCCGATCGTCGGACGTGACGAAGAAATTCGGCAGATGGTGGATATCCTGATGCGGCGCCGGCAGAACAATCCCATCCTGACCGGTGAAGCTGGTGTCGGCAAGACCGCCGTGGTGGAAGGTTTTGCCCAGCGCATTGCTCGTGGGGATGTGCCACCGGCGCTGGCCGATGTGCAACTGTTGTCACTGGACATCGGCCTGTTGCAGGCGGGCGCCAGCATGAAGGGCGAGTTCGAGAATCGCCTGCGGCAGGTCATCGAGGAAGTACAAGCCTCCGAGAAGCCGATCATCCTGTTCATCGATGAGGCGCATACGCTGATAGGCGCAGGTGGTGCAGCTGGCACCGGGGATGCGGCCAATCTGTTGAAACCGGCACTTGCTCGTGGAGAACTGCGTACGGTGGCGGCGACCACCTGGTCGGAATACAAGAAACACATCGAAAAGGATCCCGCACTGACGCGCCGCTTTCAGGTGGTCAAGATCGATGAGCCGAGTGAGGAGAAGGCGGTACTCATGATGCGCGGCATTGCCTCCACCATGGAAAAACACCACAAGGTACAGATTCTGGATGAGGCGCTGGAAGCCGCGGTCAAGCTATCGCACCGCTACATCCCGGCGCGCCAGCTTCCCGACAAGTCGGTCAGCCTGCTCGATACCGCCGCTGCCCGGGTTGCCATCAGTCAACACGCCGTGCCGGCCAGTCTGGATGATTCGCGCAAGCGTCTGCAGGCGCTGGAAACCGAACAGCGCATCATCGTCAGTGAAGGCAGCGTCGGTATCGACACCGCCGAGCGTGCCACCCGAGTGGAAGAATGGCTCGCCACGGAGCGAATCCGGGAACAGGAGCTGTTGGGTCGCTGGGAAGAAGAGAAAACCGTGGTGGAAAAGATCCTGGCGCTGCGTGCACGGCTGCGAGCCGGAGGGAGTCCGGTAGAAGGCACAGGCAGCGCGCTGGAAGCTGCGACAGGTGACGCACCCGAGGCGCCTGTCGCCGAAGGCGCAGCAACAGCATTGACGGAAAATACAAGTAGTGAGGCGTTGTCGGATAGTGATCGGCAGTCACTACTGGCTGAATTGGCCACGCTGCAGGATGCGCTCGCCTTGCTCCAGGGAGAGGACCCCTTGATCTTGCCCACGGTGGATGAGCAGGCCGTGGCATCGGTTGTTCAGGATTGGACGGGCGTGCCGGTGGGCCGCATGGTGAAGAACGAGATCGAGACCGTCCTGAATCTGTCGACGCATCTGGCCAATCGCATCATCGGTCAGGACCATGCTCTCGAGATGATCGCACGGCGCATCCAGACCTCACGCGCCAGTCTGGACAATCCCGGCAAGCCGATCGGGGTGTTCATGCTGGCGGGTTCATCGGGTGTGGGCAAGACCGAGACTGCGCTGGCGCTGGCAGACGTACTGTACGGCGGCGAACACAATGTCATCACCATCAACATGAGCGAGTTCCAGGAAGCGCATACCGTATCGACGCTGAAAGGTGCACCTCCCGGCTATGTGGGTTATGGCGAGGGCGGTGTGTTGACCGAGGCCGTGCGTCGTCGACCTTACAGCGTCGTGTTGCTCGATGAGGTGGAGAAGGCTCACCCGGATGTGCACGAAATGTTCTTTCAGGTGTTCGACAAGGGCTGGATGGAAGACGGCGAAGGCCGCGTCATCGACTTCAAGAACACGCTGATCCTGTTGACGACCAATGCCGGTACGGACCTGATCATGAACATGTGCAAGGATCCGGAATTAATGCCATCCCCGGAGGGTATTAGCAAGGCTTTGCGAGAGCCCTTGTTGAGTATATTTCCTCCAGCGCTGTTGGGAAGGCTGGTCACCATTCCGTATTACCCGTTGAATGACCAGATGATCGGAGCCATTGCACGTCTGCAACTGGGGCGCATAGAGAAGCGCATCCGGCAGAACCATGGCATCGAATTCACTTACAACGATGATGTCGTCGCTCTCATAGCACAGCGTTGCACGGAACTGGATAGCGGCGGACGCATGATCGATTCGATTCTGACCAACTCCATGTTGCCGGAAATGAGTCGGCACCTGCTGGAACGACAGTTCGAAGACAGTGCACCGTTGAAGGTCATTGAAGTGACCGTCACCGATAGCGAATTTGACTATGCGATGAGCTGAACGGGTCTCGTTCGGTTCTCGCCAGAGGGAGAAACAAGATGAGCGGAATCGACCAGGCAGCGCGGGCAGTTCGGATAAAGACCGGATTGCCTGACAACACGTTGGCGCTGAGCCGGATGACAGGTCATGAGCAGCTGAGCGAGTTGTTCGAATATACCCTGGAGTGCGTCAGCGAGAATGCGGAGCTGGACCTGTACGAAGTGCTGGGGCAGCCGATCAGCGTGGAATTCGACACGGACGGTGACGGGGTACGTCATCTGCATGGTCTGGTCTGCGAGGCAGGACATATCGGCAGCCGAGGACCCTATGCGCTGTACAAGCTGACCATGACAGCCTGGCCGTGGATGATGACGCGTACCACTGACTGTCGCATCTTTGCCGAGCAGAGCGTGCCTGACATCATCAAGGCCGTGCTCAGTGACAACGGCTTTGATGACTTCGATATCCGATTGATGGGGCATTACGACCCTCGGAATTTCTGTGTGCAGTATAGAGAAAGTGACTTCGCCTTCATCAGCCGCCTGATGGAACACGAGGGTATGTACTATTTCTTCGAACACTTCGACGACAGGCATGTACTGGTGCTGTGCGACGATTCCTCCGCTCATGGCACCGCAGCGAACTACAGTGAGATTCCTCATTTCCCCGAGAGTACGGATACCTCGCGAATCACGGACCATCTGGTCAACTGGCAGTTCCGCCGACGTATCCGGTCTGGCAAGTATGTCACCAAGGATTTTGCCTTCGATCAGCCGAAGCGAGATCTGCTGGTACAGACCTCCGGTGCGGCGGCGGGCAATTATCCGGCGCAGGAAATCTACGATTACCCGGGAGGCTATCCCTACGGGTCGAGTGGTGAAATGACGCGCAGCTATGGTGTGCGTCTGGCAGAAGCCCGCATGGAAGCACTATCGGCGGATCATGAAGTGGCCAGCGCCGATGGCAATGTCCGTGGTCTGGGGGCAGGCAATGTATTTACCCTGACACGCTGCGAGCGCGACGATCAGAATCGTGAATACCTGGTGCTGTACGCCTCACTGGTCGTGCAGATGGACAGCTATTACAGCGGTGGTGGTGGCGGAGCGGTGGAACTCACTTCATCGTTTCGCTGCATGCCGTCAAATATTCCGTTTCGCCCACAGCGCAAGACTCCCAAGCCGGAGATCAGGGGCCCGCAGACCGCCATCGTGGTTGGCGCGGCGGGGGAGGAAATATGGACAGATCAGCATGGCCGGGTGAAGCTGCAGTTTCATTGGGATCGTTATGGCCAGTCTGACGAGACCAGCTCCTGCTGGGTTCGGGTATCGCAAGCCTGGGCCGGGGAGAAGTGGGGCAGTATTCATATTCCCCGAATCGGTCAGGAAGTCATCGTCGAGTACATCGACGGTGATCCGGATCGGCCGATAGTGACGGGGCGTGTCTATAACGGAGACCGGCCTGTCCCCTATGATCTGCCCGCCAATGCCACTCAGAGCGGTATCAAGAGTCGCAGTTCGCAAGGGGGCAAGCCTGCGAATTTCAACGAGATTCGTATGGAGGACAAGAAGGGTAGCGAGGAGCTCTACCTGCATGCCGAGAAGGACCAGACCAATATTGTCGAGAACGACGAATTCACTCAGGTGGGTCATGATCGCAAGGAGGAAGTCGGCAATAACGAAGACATCACCATCGGCGAGAATCGCACAGAGAAAGTCGGTGCCAATGAAACCATCAGCATTGCTGCCAACCGCAAGGAATCGGTTGGCAAGAACGAGACGATTGAAATTGCCGAGAACCGGACAGAAACGGTTGGCAAGGATGAGGAAATATCCATTGGCAAGAACAAGGCTGAAACCATCGGCAAGAACCTTGATCTGAAAGTTGCCAAGGACAGGTCAGAATCCGTCGGCGACGATTACGACCTGAGTGTCGGCAAGAAGATCAGTATCAGTGCCGGAGATGAGATCGTACTGTCAACGGGCAAGGCCAGCATCACGCTGAAAAAGGACGGTACCGTCATGATCAGCGGCAAGAATATTACACTCAAGGGAAGCGGTGCCATAACCGGAAAAGCCAGTGGTAATGTCATACTGAAGGGCGCAAAGATCCTGCAGAATTGAAACCGGCTTGTATTCATGGCAACGGCGTGTGAATATTCCCGGCAATCGAGGTGCATGCCGGGCAGCCTGTTCTCGCACAGGGATGGATACTGTGGATAAACACAAGGAGTAGATGATGTCGACCAAGGTCTATGCAAACGGCAGGCTGGTGGCCTGCAAGAAGGCAGCGGGAAAGACAATCTGCGCTTTTCCGGATGTGTGCTTCACGCCGCCGGACAAGATACCACCGACACCTCCCGGCGTGCCGGTGCCGTATCCGAATACTGCCATGGCAACAGACACCTCCAATGGCAGCAAGAAGGTGAAGATTGGTGGCAAGGAAATCATGTTGAAGAACCAGTCGTTCTTCAAGAAATCCACCGGGGATGAAGCGGGTGTTGCCAGCAAGAAGGGCCTGCTCAGTAGTACCAACCGTGGCAAGGCGTATTTCAGCATGTGGTCCATGAACGTGAAGATCGAAGGCAAGAATGCCGTGAGGCACCTGGACCTGACTACCAACAATCACATGTCCACCATGCCGGGCAATACACCACCCTGGCCCTATCTGGATTTCTAGTGGGTCGATCGGGAAACAAGGTGATACTCAGAGTCTGCGTGCCAAGGACGTCAATTGCTTCCCGGAACGACGGCGGCGCGTTTGCCGTTGTCATCCGCCGCATGGCGACGGCGCCAACTTGCTCCCCGGAATGATGACGGCGCGGTTCTCGTCATCATCCGCCGAGTCGTCAGCTGCTTCCCAGAACAATGGCGGCACGTTTACCGTCGTCATCGGATAGATGAACCAGCACCTGTGGAAGCTCGGGTGGCTGGATGAGAAAGACCAGGCGCTGGTAGGCCAGAATGATGATGCCCAGTGTAGTGCCTGTATCACCTACACAGTCGGCGGGATGTAACAGGTCGAATTCTTCGCGAAATACCCGGAGCGTCCTTGATAAGGCCAGGGCTGCTTCGCGAAAGTAGTAATGCTCCCCGGACAGATCTGTAATGCGGTAGGCCATGTCCTGCATGGGGATCTGGGCTTCTTCGATCGCATTGCGAATGGCAACACTGAGACCTTCTGCACGGCAGGGTTTGCCCGACAGTATGGGCGCCGTTTCCATGGAGAAACCCAGGCCCAGGCAGTGCATGGACTTCGGCGTGTCGGAGGTGCGCTTGATGATGAGCGCGGCACCGGCCTCACCCGGTATGAAACCATCCGAATTATCACTGGTCAAAAGGCGGTGATTCTCTTCAAGGTAGGCCAGGCTCTCTTTGGTGATCAGGGAGTCGGCTGATGCAATGAGCACGTGTTGTATTGACGGATCATTGTCGAGGATGTGGCGTGCATTTCTCAGTGCGACTGCCGCTGCAATGTGTCCATGAGTCAGAATTCGTGATTGATGTGAAAACTGTCTGCCGAGCTTGTGTTCCACAGCTGCGAAGAAGTCGTCATCATTGTTGATAGGGCGACCCGGACGTTCACGCTCGGGCAGGCACAGAATCAAGGGGGTCAATGCCGTATCGATCGTCTGATCCGAGTCCAGACATTCCTGCAAGGCAGCAGCGGCCAGCATGACCAGACGGCTCTCTCCCTGACTGGTCTCATCAAGCTCTGTCAGGCAGGCACGAATGGGTTCGCCCGCCGCATCGGTAAAACCAGTCTCTGTCACATTGTCCAGCGAACATCGAATGGCTGCGCAGGTGGATGCGCTGTTGTTGCCGACCGAGGTGACCAGTCCGGATCCTGTGATGGCGATGAAGGCATTCATTATCCCTCACCCTCGCTAACGTCACGACGGACAAACTCCGCCAGAGAGGGGTAATAAGGTTTGCCGCTTGCGCGCGATCGCCACCAGCCACGACTGGCCGAGCCGACCAGAACCTCGGGCACGTCGAACAGGTTGCCGGTCAATGGAAGCTGGGCACGCCAGACCAGACTGAAACGCTGATTGTCAGGCTCCATGACCAGAGTATCGATGACGGCCTTTACCTCGTGACGCTGTGCCTTTCGCGTGAAGAAACAGATCGGTACATCCAGTTGTGGAATCTGGAACTGACAGCGGCCTGACGGCGTCAGATTGACCAGGCGAACTTCCTCACCACCTTGCAGATAAGGACACTGCTGGTCTTCGGGAGCGCTCTGATAGTAACGGGTGTCGAAGTCCTCCGGCAGGAATGGGAAACGTTCATCCAGCCAGTCATCATCATAGGTTCCTCCATAGCCGATTCTCGGGGACCAGCCTCGACCCAGTGGGCCGAGGGACATCGGGCGGAAGTGACCATTGGGGTGCGTTACCGGCTTGCCTGATTCTTCGGTAGAGGGTGCTGGGCTACCATGTACCAGCGGATTATCGATGCCCTTGTGGAAACCGATGCCAACCGGATTGGCCAGCCAGGCGTCGTGCATTCGTGGATCCTCATGGGCGCGGTCGGTGCCACCGAAGGCAATGTCGTAGCTGATGGCTCGCACCTCGAAGGGTTCGGCCGGACTGATATTGAAGCCGCCAGCGCTGGCAAGCCAGTGTCTGTCTCCCAGGACATCCACCAATTTGCTGATCTGGCCAACCTTGAACCCTGTCTGAACACGTGTTGTTGGTTTGCCTTCAGGTGCGTAGGCGGAACCGACTACCGTAATGTCGCACCTGGCCTTGAACGGGGCGTAGTCCGATTCGAACAGGGGCGAGGAAAATCCCGGCTCTCCACTGAAGACATCGGCTTCGAGTAGTGGAAGTTGTTGTTCCAGTAACTCGGGAACGGTATCAGCTCTGGCGGGAATGGAGAAACTTCCCTTGACCGCCACGACCAGTGTTTCCTGTCCATCGGGGGCCATGCCCAATGTGTAGCCAGCGACCAGTGGCGTGTTGTTGATGAGCTGCATGTCAGCCACCATTCCCTGTCATGAAATGCTTCTGCTGATGAGTCGGTAGACGGGTATTGCAATAGGGTTTTCCCGTTTGCCTGATCATCAGAAGGTCCGCGGCAACAGTACGTTGTCTTTGCAGGCCATGATGCAGAACGTGCTGCAAGGATTCCGGTGATCGAACGTGCCCGCAGAGATGGGGTGTACCGGAAACCAGCTTGTTGTCTGCAGCCTGCCACCAGGCTGCCAATGCAGCAGCATTCGGCCAATCCAGATTTTCGTCCTCTTCCATTTGCACGTTATCGTCAGCGGGGTCATCGTTGAGCGTGGATTCTGCGTTCTCCGGTGGCTCATCCAGTGCCAGATCACTATCGGCCAGTCTGACACCGGTAATCATGGAAATGGATTCGCCTGCGAGACGCGCCAGAGAGGCATCCTTGCATTGTTGTATCAACCACTCTATTGCTCGAGGGTCGCCCAGCAGTCCGAAGCCTCGGACAACATCACGTGGGCGGTCAGAGCGGGTATCGAGTTGCTTGAGAAAGGATCGAGCTTTTGCAGCCGGGGCGCTCAGCAGCAGCAATCGAGTTGCATCGGCTGTCGCCGCCACATTGTCTTGAGCCAGTGTTTCGAGAATTGCATTGCCCTTTTCATGTTCGCCCAGAGACAAGAGCGCGCGAGCGAGTTCGAAGTGTTCAAGCGGATCCAGATCGGCCGTTGTCGGCAAGCTGGATAACAGATTGATGTCGGCCAGATTGGCAACCGCGTGCAGCGCAGCACTGCGAACCATCGTGTTCTCATGCGACAGGCTCTGTTTGAGGTATTTGCCCGGATTGCGGCGGTGTGCCAGGCAGGCTGACAGGCCCAGTACCTGATGTTCCGATCCGGGAGACTCGAGTAGTTGGACCACTATCCCCTTGAGGTGGCGTTCACTGACCCAGGCCAGTGCTGCGGCCAGTTCACCTCTTGCCCGTTGTTGATCACAGGCATCAACCAGACTCATGAAGGTGTCCTTGTTGCCCTTGCGCAGAGCGTGCATTGCCGTGACGAATACAGCGCCCTCGTCGTCAGCCTCTTGCAGCTCCCTGATGAACGGTAATGCGGCATCACCGGCAATCAGCAGGCCATCCAGATTGGCACTGATTCGTTTTTCCAGTGCGCGCAGATCGTGGAAATGGTAGTGAGGCTCGTGCAGAGCCAGCTGCCATTGCCACATGAGCGCGCAGGCATTCTCCGCATGCTGGTAGACGATGTTTTCGATTATGCGTGACATGAAACGAGATCGATTTTCAGTTGATCTGCACCGAACCACCCTTGATTCGGTTCGCCCCTGATGATTTGCTGCTGACATAGGTGCCGCGTATGATCACCTTGCCAGCCCGAGTCATGGTAATGCTGGATTTGCCGCAGCGTAGAACAATCTGTTCACGGGCTTGCAGATCGATTCGCCGACCATCGACAATCAGTTCACTATCGGACGGTGTCATGCAATGGTCATCGATGGTGATCGAGTCATCTGCCTCATCCGCTGGGTGCACAGTCGTGGTGCGTTCATTGTCACTGGCAACAGAGGCTTCTGCGGAATTCTGCAGTACACCGACCACTATCGGGCAACTGATGTCGCCGTTTTCAAATAGAAGGGCGACTTCCTTGCCGACGGCATCGGGTGTGAGTTGAACGGTTGAACGTGCCGCAATCGGCAACACGGCCAGATTGTCGGGGTAAGTTACAAGGGCCTGACCACCGTCGGATAATTCATCGAGTCTGCCGATGAGAATACCGTGAACCGGTTTTCGTGATGATGCTGTCGTTGAATCCGTAGCGGTGCTGGAATTCGTGCTGGGAGCGGTTGAAAAGCGCACATCGTCTTTCTCGGTTTTCATCATCGCTTGCTCGGTTGAACTGACTGTCACATATATAACCACAGCAAGCTCTATAGAGACAGTGCTTAGTTCACTCGACAGATGGTCAGTGAGTACCCATTCGCTCGGTAATATTTACATTCAGAATGATCAGCACGGTAATCAACCGATATGGAGTCTGAGATTGGTAGTGAGCCTGAATTTTTTTTCAGTGAAATATTCGATGAGCAGACTGTACCTATCCTGAGATAGATGATCCCGACCAGGCTTGTATATAAGTTGCGGCATACAAGATTGCCTTGTGAATATTCACGGTGGATGCGTTGTACAGGCACGTCGTCAAAGGCGTACCCGGGAGACAGTGGCTGGGTCCGAGCTGACTTCAACGGGAACCCTTTGCGTGATGAACGAAATATTTCACAGTCCGTCAATGATGAATCCAGCTGCCCACTGTCTGTTGCAGTTCATGGTGTCTGGATTCGCAGCAGTATTGCAACGAATCTGCTCAAGGGTATTCATGACGGTGGCTGCCTTGACTCTGTTCGGGGTCCCAGCTGTTGTTCTTGCAGAGCAGGCATCGACACCGATGATTTCAACTGCGTGTTTCAATGCTGTGAATAATGCAATAACTGTAACGTCAGGTATCTCGTGTCGTTTCCGCAAAACCGGCCGCGCTGCAACAGATAAGCAGGTGCGCGCTTGTCAGGCGCAACAGGTTGTCAATGTACTGGTGTCCAGTATCGAAAGCCATCAGGCGGATATTGCTCACAGTAATGAAGAACTGCGAGAACTTTATCGGCGTTCGACAACAGGTCACTGGACTGCACGAGTGTGGCGTCTGCTGGTGTATTCCCTGGCGTGGTCCTATCGCCAGGTCGAGGCTGTCGGTGATTACTGGCGTATCGGAACACTGGAAAGCAGCCTGCTGATCGAATACAGCAAGATCGGCGCTTCCAGGTCGTCTCGAACATTGGAGCATGACCGGCTCGACTGCCAGGCTACCAGTCAGCTGCTGGCAGGAACGTCGTTTTCCAGCATTGGTAATCCGGAGTTCTGACCACGGCAGGCATTCAATGTCGACAGCGCTTCTTCCAGGTTCTGCAAGTTGATATCGATGACATGAGTGTCGGTCGAAGAGAGTTGCGGCATGAATGCAAAGGAGACTGCCAGCGATGAACCTGCTTGCAGAGTACTGATGAGTCGATCGTAGTTGCTGTCCACGACGGCGGTCAATTCATTGATGAAATGATCAAAGGCGATGGGAATACCGGCATCCACTCGAAAACCGGTATCGGGTGCAAGCGGATCAAAGCGTGCATCAGTTCGCAGAAAAATTCGTGACTTGCCGATGACGATGTGAGTTCGAGTATCCACATGTCCGTTCTTCACGATGGCGACATCGGATACGAGAGCACACATGGGCAAACCATCAACCGGGTCTGGATACTGTTCCAGTGCCCATGGGCCAGTATCGGGCCGGGTGTCGGTCTTCAGTCGTTGCAGAGCTGCTGCGGCGCGGTCGGCATCGAGTCGCTGCAGTCGTCTGGCAACGCGTTCTTCAGCTCGCCTGCGTTGCACTTCTTCCTGCTGGGCGCTGATTATCTCGTTCTCGAGCTTGCGATAGCGCTCTTGATCTGCTTCGTGAATGGCTGTCTTGTCGGCGCAGGAGCCGAGCAGACTGAGCAGGATCAGCCCGCTGACTGTTTTCCAGGGCTCAGACCTGGACTTGAGGTTGCAATCGATCATGCGTGCTGCTCCCTGAAGCAAGTCGTTTCAGGCCTGTCACGACGTGTTGATTACCGTTGTCGACAGGCTTGCGCTAATCGTCATGCCGATCAGTATGCCTGAGTAATTTCATGAGTGCTGTGCGTCGACTTGCAGTTCGAACCTGTACCAGCAAATGGATATCGCCAATCAATACAGTGAGATAGTGCTTTTCGACATTTGATACTACCCATTCAGACGATAGAGAGTTTGAGTTCCCTGTGTTATTAATTTGAACAATGGGACACGAAGACCTTGTCATTGGTGATGGAAAACCCGTTTGAACAACGCTGCCATGGACGGTCGCTGCTCATCTCACATCAAGGTGGTTGTAGATATGCCTGAATTCATCATGGCTACGGACATTACGAAATCTGGCTGTATCCCTCGTGTATACGGGTACCGTCTCATTCTTCTCATGCTGCTGCTCTTGCCGGTGCCTGCGGCCTTCGCGATGCCAGATATCTGGGAGTCTGAATCCCTGGACTATACGTCCGGGAGTGGCACGTTCGACTGTGCAGGATGTCATTCGGCACCGCAGGTGCCATCGTTGCAGATGACAACGCCCGAGAGCGTGTCTCATGACGCGACCACGGCCACCGTCTCGCTTGAAGGGTTTGAAAATGGTGCGCTACTTTCGTCGTGGCGATACCAGATCGACGGTGGTCCAGTGGTGCCACCTGTTTACAATGTGCGTCCTGCCGGTGGTCAATCAAGCACCTCGCAAACGATCACATTCGAACTTTCGGATAGTCCTGTGCTGGTACGTTATTGCCTGGTTGATGCTGATGGCAATACCCGGCGCTGGAACTGTGACAGCGAGACCATCGAGCGAGATGATCCACCCAACGAGGCACCCGAGATAATTTCGCAGAACCCGGGTAATCAGGTGTTGACGCTGCCTGACGATGAATTCGTGTTCACGCCTGTGGCAACGGATGATGTGGCGGTCGAGACATTGACGGTGAAGTCCTCTGATACGTCCGTGGTCACCGTCACGGCGGGCGCTGGCGGCACACAGACCTTGAAGCCTGTCAGTAGTGGCAGCAGTACCATCACGGTGCTGGCCACCGATGCAGCGGGCGCCAGTGACTCTCAGACGTTCCGAGTCGACGTCAAGGATCGGGTCATCGTGATCGTACCGCCAGTCAATACGGCGCCGACGGTCAGTCTGGAAGGGGTAGTCAGTGGCCCACTGGTGCTGCAGGTAGACGACTCCTTTACCTTCGGCATAACGGCAGAAGACGCTGAAGATGACACGGACACGCTTGGCTTCGAGGTGAGTTCCAGCAATGAGAGTGTCGCCACGGGGCGTTTCGAGTTGCCAGGCTCCTTGCTCATCGATGCACACGCAGCGGGTACCGCCAGTATTACTCTGAAGGTGAGTGATCCTGCGGGTTCGAGCGGCAGTCTGACGATAGATGTGCGTGTTGAACGTGGCAATTCCCCACCTGAGGCGGTCGCGGATTCCTATGTTGTCAGCGCGCAGGACAGTGTCCTGAATCTGAACGTTCTGGATAATGACAAGGATCCGGATGGTGACAGTCTGAGTATCGAGCTTGATTCGGATCGCTCCGCGCAGGGTTTCCCACTGAGCATCAGCGACAACCAGGTTCGCTATCAGCCGGGTGAGGGGCTTGCTGCGCCCGATTCGTTCAGTTACCGCGCGAAGGATACTGCCGGCGGTGTTTCCCCATCCGTTATCGTGACCCTGCAACCGTCGGATCAGGACGGCGATGGTGCCATTGACGTTCTGGACAACTGTCCGAGCCTGCCGAATCCTGCTCAGGCGGATATGGATTCCGATGACATTGGCGACTTGTGTGATGCAGACCCTGATGGCGACGGTCAGCCCGGTACCAGTGGTGTACCGTTCGCCAGTGGTCAGGCTCTGGTGGAAAGCGAGTGTCTGTTGTGTCACCTCAGTGGTACCGCAGGTGCGCCGGTGTTCGAGGACGATGACGCCTGGAACACACGAATCCAGAATGCAGGTGGGAAGCCCGAAGACTTGCTCGATAGCGTGATCAATGGCCTTGGCAGCATGCCGGCATTCGGTAGCCTCTACAGCACGCAGGAATTGCTGGAGGCCATCTATTACCTGTCGGGTTTCGAGGATACGGGTGAGGAGCTGCCGGGAGAGATCGATGACCCGGATCGGGATGGCATCGATGCGGCACTGGACAACTGCCCTGCCGTACCGAACCCCGGACAGGCTGACAGCGACGGCAATGATGTCGGAGATGCCTGCGAGCCTCTGGCTGATCAGGACCAGGATGGCTATCCGTACATGATCGACGACGATGACGGCAATGCAAACCGTTTGCCGGCAACTTTGCCTGAGCGCAACAATGCAACAGTCTTCAGCAGTTCCGCGAACCTGCGGCTTGGTCGAGTCGCCCGTGCTGCAGCCGAGTCCGCGGCGTATGCCAGTGGTTCACTGGTGCTCTCCCGGGCAGACTTCATCCGGGCCGCAGAGCAGGTGTTTCCCGGCGTGACCATCCTGAATGAGGATCGTTACAGCAGCTTGATGGGCATCGTCAATATCGATGTCGCAGCCACGGGCGGTGAGTCCGAGCTGATCATCGCGCTGGGTAGCAAGTTGCCATTGAACCCGGTGTTGCGGGTTCTGCAACCTGCCAGTGGGGAATGGCGAGATTTTGCTGTCGGCACATCGGATCGACTTGCCTCTGCGCCTTCTGGTACTTCCGGTTGTCCGGTCATCAGCAGTGCCAACTACCAGGACGCTCTGTCCTCGGGGTTGTCCTGTATACGATTGAATGTTCAGGACGGTGGCAACAATGATGCCGATGGCATTGCCAACGGCCAGGTCGAACTGATAGTCGACATCGTCCGGGAAGCACAGGATGATGGTGACACCGGGCCGGATGTCGTGGATACCAGTCCGAGCAAGGGGGGCGGCAGCCTGGGTTCGGGCTTGCTGTTTCTGCTGCTGGCAAGCGTGTTCGTGCGAGCACTTGGCATTCCGATGAGGACGCGATCATGAGAATCCAGCTGACAGTTGCTCTGGTCATTGCCGTTTCCCTGAACACGATGGAGTCGAGGGCGGCGGAGCTGACAGGTGTCGATCTGAAATTCATCAGTGACAGTAATCCGGCCAAGGCCGAGTTCGATAGGGACATCGAAGAAACCAACTCGGTGATGGCACGACTGAGCGGCAATCTGTGGGCGGTTCCACTGCAGGAAAGTGATGTCGTACGCAGTGGATTCTCCATCAACGGATCAGCCAGCTATGGGCACAATATCGACATCGAGCCTCTTGGAGAATCGCGCTATCGTTTGAGCGCCGACTGGTTTCGGGAGAACCGCAAGAGTGCGGGCACGCCATTCATTCGTCTGGGACTGGGGGCCGGCTACATCGATTCGGAGAGTGAGCGACGGGATGGTGTCGTGCTTGATGCAGGGGCATCCATCAATTATCAGCCCACCAGTTTCTTCGATACCACCCTGGGTATCCAGGCCGCGGTGGTCGATGCTGAAACCGAGGTGTTCGACACCAGCAAGTTGACCTTGTTTGCCACGGCCAATTTTTCGCCCTCACCAAAACTGGTACTGCGCGCCGGACTGCGTTTTGTCACGGGTAATGAAACATCCACCGCAACACCAACCCTGAACATCGTCAATAACGCCGAATTCATCGAACCGGATGAAGCCTTTGGCGGTGCTGCCGAGCAGCGATTTGCCTATCTGATCGATGCCGATTCACTGATTGCCGAAGCCGGCTTCGGCTACGGTATCAGCGGAACGGTGACCGCCAATCTGCTGTATCGCTTTGTCAGCACCGAGGCCGATGGGGATATCAGCTACGATCGTAGTCTGATCGAATTCACCGTGGGTATCGACCTGTGACTCATCGCGCGCTTTTCCGGATGGGTATTGTCATGAAACCGTGGAGTGACGTCATGCGTACGAGCTGTCTTTTGCTGATGATGCTGAGTGTGGCACTGCTGGTAGGTTGCCGGGCAGCAGATGATGCCGACATTGTCGAGCCGCAATTTCCGTTGACTGATGACCCCGATGCCTTTGCCGCGTTTCTGAATACGGCCCCGGGTGTGCCACGCGAAGGTGTGCCGGCTGGCGAGATCGACAATGTGGCCGATTTTCCCGAGGCGTACTACAACACCATCGACCCGGATGACACACGTGATACCTTTTTCAAATGGCGGTTGGCCAACGGGTTCATCAATGCCGACGGTAGTGAGGCGGACTGCGATCCGAACAATTGCATCGAGACCCACGTCACCTTCCGTGACACCAAGGATCTGGGCTATGGGCGCAACATGTTCATGCGCAGGAATACCGACAGTGGTGACGTGGCCATCTATGTGGAGAATTTCCAGGTAGATGCGGTGCCCGGCATTCCGTATGGCCCATTGAACTTCGAAGCGCTCGTCAACAATGATCGTCAGTGGAACTTCGGCGTCAACGCCATCGAATTCAGTGCCTTTCCGGCCACTGCCGCCGATGCCGACAAGTTCACCAAATTCTATAACTTTGCCGGTGACGGCATCCGTGCCAGTGGGACGAGTGGCTCGCTGCAGCATTTCGTTGATCTGGACAATCGGGGAATGAAAGCGATGCCCGGTGCCTGCATCGTCTGCCATGGTGGCCGCGGCAGAACCCTGGTGGTGCGCAATGGCGATGGCGAAAAGACACTGGCTCCCACTCTGGTGGGCGCAGTGCCGGGTGACCTTCAGGCGCAGCTGCAAACCATCGAATTCGATACGCTGCAATTTGCCAATGAAGCCGGTTTCACACGTGAAGATAACGAGGACGGTATTCGTCTGATCAATGAAGCCATTCTGGCGTCCTATGAATATCGGGCCAACCGCTTCAGCGGTGATGGCGACTGGGACGCGCAACTGGCCATTGACACGCTCAAGGGGCGCTATGCCGGTAATCCATCCGATTCGGCCAATCGTTATGATGCCGATTTCGTTCCCGCAGGCTGGTCAGCGAACCAGAATCTGTATCGAAGTCTGATGGGGCCGAATTGCCTGGTCTGTCACGCACTGCGTGGTACCGTGGCGACAAACTCCGTGGCCTTTCCGACTCTGACTGGTTTCAACAGCTATGCCGCACGGATTGATCATCTGATCTATGAGCAGGGCAAGATGCCGCTGGGATTGCTCAATTACTCGAATTTCTGGGACAGCAGCGACAAGGATCCGGCCACCATGGCCACAGCTCTGGGACTGAGCAGCCGTATTGATGCCGATCAGATGGCCGTGGCTCCGGGCTCGCCGGTGGCCGTGATCAGTGCACCACCAGTGGCTACCGGGGTCAGTGCTGCGGGTGCTGCGCTGGATATAGCCATTACCGGTTCTGGTAGCGCCTTCGCGCGTGCGGATGGTCATCGCTGGCAGGTCAGCCCGTCGGGCGCGGCGAGCATTGTGTCCACAGGGTTGCAGGGTGATGCAATACTGCGCACGCAAACTGCCGGTACCTACACATTGACGCTCACGGTGGAAGGTCTCGACGGTAGCAGTGCCACAAGTACCCAGGCGATCAGGGTGCTGAGTGCCGGTGATGCAGAAGCACCGCCTGCTGGCGATCAGATCAGTTATTTCGGCGAAAACGGTATCAATGAATTGACCGCTGAAAAGTGCCAGAGTTGTCATTCACCGGAGGGTGGGCTGGATTCACTGCCGATTCACTACACGGCCTGTCAGAGTAATGACTTCAATGGCCATGAGTTTCTGTACCGCAGTGTGCTGGCTCGGGTGAATTTCGACAGTCCGCTGGATAGCCTGTTTCTGAGAAAGCCGGTCAATGGGGCGACCGATCCGCTTGATCTGGCGGGTTCGGCCATCGCGGGTTATCATGCCGGGGGTGCCTTGCTGACAGAGGCCCAATACAGTACGGTGATGAGCTGGATACTCAACGGTGCCCCAGCGGGTGTTCTGCCAGCTGCCAGTACCATTGCGGCAGACGCACTGTCCTGCAATCCCTAGTCGGAGATACTGGAACATTCATGGCAAAGCTGAAAACTGCTGACAAGGCGATCTCGCTGGCAGATATCAAGTTCTTTCAGGTCTTTCCCGACGATGCCATCGTCAATCTGGAGCGGGCCGCAACCTTGCGCAAGTTCAAGAAGAACACGCATATCATCGTGGCCGGGGAAGAAAGCCATGCAGCCTATGTGCTGTTGGAAGGCAATGCCTACGCCTTCACCGATGATGATGATGGCAATGAGTTCATTGTCGGCACCTTCAGCAATGGCGATTGTTTTGGAGAGCTGGGCCTGCTGGATGGGCATACACGTACAGCCAATGTGATGACGACCAGTGCCTGTCAGTGCCTGGTGATTCCCAGAGCCGAGATCAATCACGAGATCATGAAGGAGCCCAAGGTGGCCCAGGCCATCATCCATTCACTGGTGGAACGTATCCGCGGCATGACGGAAGATGTCAGTTGTCTGGCCTTGATGGATGTTTACGGCCGTCTGGTGCGCGTGCTGAATTCCTCGGCAGTCACTCAGGATGACGGTACACATCTGACGGATAGAATCACTCATCAGGAGCTGGCCAGTCGTGTCGGCTCCAGTCGCGAGATGATCAGCAAGATACTCAAGGAACTGAGAATTGGCGGTTATATCTCCATCGAGAACCATTGTGTAAGAATAAGGAAAGATTTGCCCGACCGCTGGTAGCCGATTCATGACTTCTCAGACTCTGACCGTACTGTTTGCCGACCTTGCAGGCAGCACGCGTCTTTATCAGACGCAGGGGGATCAGGAGGCGCACCAGCGTGTCACGGACTCACTGGCCTGCATGCGAGTGGCGGTGGAACGACACGGGGGGACGTTACTCAGGACGGTGGGTGATGCCGTGCTGGCCAGTTTCGAGCAGACCGATCATGCCTACCTGGCTTCTGTGGATATCCAGCAGGAACATCAGTTGCTCAGCATGTCTGTTCGGGTTGGTTTTCATCATGGCGACGTAATACCCGATGCCGGCGATGTCTATGGCAATGCTGTCAATATTGCCGCGCGTGTAGCGTCATTTGCCGAAGCCGATGAAATCTGTACGACAGAAGAGGCGGTGGCCCAGCTTTCCATCCGCTTTCGCTCGCAGGCGCTGTTTCTGGATCGCGTCGATTTCAAGGGCGTGAATGATCCCTTGCCGGTCTATCGAATCCAGTGGGCGAATGATACGGCGGCGACGGCCATTATCATGGCGCAGAGCCGCACACAGCGCTATCAGACGAATATGGTGCTGGAACTGCTGATCGGGGCGCGCCGCATTCGTGTCGGTACGCAGAATCCCGTGGTCACGTTTGGTCGTGCGCATGATAATGATGTGCAGGTCGAGGCCGAGTCGGCGTCGCGCAATCACGCCAGAATAGAAATGGTGCGTGGCCGCTTTCTGATCCACGATTCGAGCACCAATGGCACCTATCTGGTGCGGGGTGGATTTTCTACCGAATTCCTGCGACGGGAATCAGCCTCGTTGGACAACTTCGGCAGTATAGGGCTGGGTTTCAGCCCTGCCCATGATCTGCAGCACGTCATCGAGTACCGGGTCACGACCCTCGCCCGCTAGAGCCGATTTCGCCCCATGGTGTGAATGCCCCGAAGTGTTGGTGAAAATTCCCCGCTGTTTGGGTAGGGGTCACCAGTATTGCCTGAAATCATGGATATACTGTGTTCTTGTCAGGTAGTGAGTCGTATCCGATGGTCGATGACAGAACAGCGCTGATGTCAGCCAAGGCCTTGAGTCCGGGCTACGAAGTTCTCTGGTACACGATCGATCGTGTGCTGGGACAGGGCGGTTTCGGCATTACCTATCTGGCTCACGATCGCAATCTCGATCGGGCCGTCGCCATCAAGGAATATCTGCCAACCTCATTTGCCTACCGGCACGAGGACTACAGCGTCAAGCCGATTACCGGCGATCATCGCGAGAATTTCACCTGGGGCCTGGGCAGTTTCCTGAAAGAGGCACAGACACTGGCGCGCTTCAGCCATCCCAATATCGTACGTGTGCACTCGGTATTCGAAGAGAACAACACGGCCTATATGGTCATGGAGTATGAGCATGGTCAGAATCTGGCCAAGATCTACAAGCATGGCGAAAATCTGAACCAGGCCTTTTTCGAACAAGTCTTCTTTCCCATCATGGATGGGCTGAAGGATATCCACAAGTTCGATTTCATCCATCGCGATATCAAGCCGGCCAATATCTACATTCGTGAAGACGGTACGCCGGTGCTGATCGATTTCGGTTCGGCGCGTCAGACCACCCAGCAACAGACCAGCGAAATGACAACACTGGTGAGCCAGGGCTATACGCCATTGGAGCAATACAGTGCCAATTACGGTGATCAGGGGCCCTGGACGGATATCTATGCCATGGCGGCCACCATCTACGAGGGTATCGTCGGTCGCAAACCGGAAGAGTCCCTGAGCCGATCAGCCTGCCTGATGCGCTCCAAACCGGATTTGCTGGAACGTCTGGATTCGCAGGATTACCCCGCCTTCACGCAGCGCTTCCTGAATGCCGTGCATGCGGGGCTGAAACTTGAACCTGAAGGACGTCCACAGAGCCTGGAAGCCTGGGGACAGATTTTTGCGCAGGACAGCGAACAGCTGGTAGAACCGCCTCGGGTAGAGGGGTTCACGGAACTCGAAGACGCCCGGACTCGCATACAGCCCCGTCGTCCAGTACCCGTACCTGAGCCGACCGAGGACATTCTGGACTCCTTCGCCGATCCAGAGCCCGTACGGAAGGATTCCTTTCGACCGGCAGAGCCGGTATCTGCGCGGGTTGATGATTACCCCGAGTCGTTGCCTGAACCGGCAGTTGCCAATGTGAGTCGGCGTATCCCGGCAAGCTCGTCCACGACCTTTGCGCCGGATGATGATCTGCTGGATTTCGATGAAGTCGTACGGCCGGCGGCCTCGACTGCACCGCAAGCCGTTTCGCCACACAGAAGTACAGTGAAGCCAAAGGCCAAGGACAAGAAGGGGTCAGGACTTCTGGTGGCTGCCCTGGGGGTGCTACTGCTGGCAGGCGCGGGTGGTGGTTATTATTTCTACAGTGCCAGTTCGCCTGCAGGGGAATTGAGCGCGGCTGCTTTGCAGTCGATGCCGAAGCCTGCACAAGCCGCTGCCACGGTGCTGCCAAGAGAGAATGTTCTGGCGCAACTGGACAACATGATGACGCTGGCGCCCATGCTCGACGAAGCCTGGAAACTCGAGCCGGAAGACCCCGTTCTGCTCGATACCATCCGAACCACCGAAAACAGTCTGCTGGCGTTGGCCAGACAATGGAACTCCAGTCAGCATGCCGATATAGCGCGTCTGATACGCTCGGTATCGCAGGCATTGCCTGGCGCTGTGCATGATCAGAACCGGGTGGAGAGCATTCTCTCCGCATCATCCCAGGTGTCCGCCTATTCCCAGGTCATGGCTTTGCTGGACGACAAGCGCTACCTGGCACCAGCCGGTGACTCCGTGCTGGATCGTATAACGGCCGTCAATGCCAGTGACTATCAGAAGCTCAAGAGCTCTGCTCAGTGGCAGCAGATGATGGACAGTTTTTCCAGTCGAGCTCTGGAGGACCTGTCGCAGTCCCGCTACGACGAGGCCGCCAGGCTTACCGAGGCGGCTCTGACGCTGGATGCCGATAACCCCGGTTTCACGGCTCTCAGATCATTTCTCATGGGGTCCTGAGCGGGGATGGGCTGCGCACCGGGAAGATCAGCGCGCAGCTGATGTGACCGTCAGGGCAGTCGGGTTTTCTCCTGTTCGGCGAAGCGCAGATGCCCGGTCTTTATCCAGACTCGTGCGCCGGCAGATCCGGCCGTGGCCTGGAATTCTGCACCGATAGGCAGGCGCAGCCAGGAGAGTGTTTCCACCGTATCACCATGATCGGTGAAGTCACCTTCCAGCACCAGTAACTCGGCGCCCCCGCTGGTATCCACAGTCACGGATGCGCCGGCTTGCCATTGTTCCAGTCGAACTGTTTCGCGCTCATTCTGGAACAGAGTGTTGATCTGCACACCGTGCCGGGAGTCATCATCCTGTAGTGGAGCTGTGTTCATGTCGATGGCGACTGCCTGTCTGTCCTCCAGATCGAACTGCCACAGCTTGACGAAGATAATGCAACCGTCATCCGAGCGTGGCGTGTGACTGGACTGGGGTGGATTGCGAACATAGAAGCCAGCTGGGAAGTCACCGTGTTCATCCTGGAATACACCCTCGAGCACGACGAACTCTTCACCACCTGTATGCACATGGGGTGAAAAATGACTGTCGGGAGCATAGCTGACAACCGAGGTGGCTCGAGCCACTTCCTTGCCGACACGATCCAGGACGCGACGACGCACGCCTTTCATCGGAGAGTCCTGCCAGTCCAGCTGGGGTGTGTGTAACAGTGAACGTTGCGAGAAATCGGCATTGATTTCCATGAGGTTGATCTCCTGTATCGTTCGACAATTGCCGGTAGTTAATGCGGTAAAGAGGGGAAATACGCTCACATCAGCCGACAAGATGAATGAATCCGGTCGAAATTCTCTTGTGGATAACTCTGTGGATCAAATCGTGGGAGTTTGCACGAGTGCGCAGGGATTCATCAAGTACAGAAGCTGTGATACGACTGGAAAAAGGTAAAGCTACCATGTGGTAGATGAAAGAGCACTTCAAGTCGAATCAGGCGTTCAGATAACGAGGTCTCATCGTCAGCCAACATGTCCTGTTGGACAGGAGACAAACTTACATACCCTTGAAGCAACTTTTGCAGCCCCCGCTCACACCTGCTTCAAGTGTTGATAATCACAACTGTCCGAACGGGACTGAACACACACACAACACGGAGTAACATCATGAATTGGGATCAAGTAGAAGGTAACTGGAAGCAATTCAAAGGCAACGTACAGGCCCAGTGGGGCGAGTTGACCAATGATGACCTTGATCAGATTGACGGTAATCGTGAAGTGCTCGAAGGCAAGATTCAGGAGCGCTACGGCAAGTCCAAGGAAGAGGCGAAGGAAGAAGTTGATCGCCTGATGACAGAAGAAGCCTGAAGCTGAGGCCTGTTCCTGCAGTCAAGTCGCTGATCGCAACAAGCTGACTGACTGCGAGTAGTTGAATGACATTGGTGGTGCCTGTGAAGGCACCACCAATTTCTGCGTTCTGAAACTGAATAGTCGGCTTTGCCTGTACGCCTCAGTCCGTTGAGAGTGAGGACACACAACGCCCCGCAACCCAGACACTGTCGATATTGCAAGGCTGTGCATTGTGAATGACACACCCCAGCAAGTCCTCCCAGTTGGCTGCATGCCGGAATTCGTCCAGCGGATTACCAGGCTTGTCCAGGTCCAGCAGCAGGGCATCAAACTGTCTACCAATTTCGAATGAGCCGGTCGGACTATCAAGCACGTCCGCACCGCCTGCAGTGGCAAGATGGAAGGCCTCGAGAAAGTTGATTCGAGCGCCGCTGCTACCTCGTTGATCTGCACTGATGCGAGTATCCACGCCAGTTTCGAGCAACCGTGAGACAGCTACAGCCTGTTGACAACTGTTGAACATGGATGCGCTATGGCCGCCGGCAATGTCGGTTCCCAAGCCGACACGCAGAGACTTCTGCAAGGCCCTGCGCAGCGGAAAGACACTGTTGGCAAAATAACTGTTGGACAAGGGGCAGTGTGCAATACCGCCTCCGGACTCCCGGATCAGTGACATGTCCGTGTCGCTGATGAAATTCGAATGTGCCAGTACCGTATGCCGGGTCAACAGACCGAAGTCCGCCAGGGCCTGAGTGTCACTCTTGCCGAGTCGCTGCAATACGAAATCATGCTCCCAGTCACTCTCGGAACAATGCGTCTGTACATGGCAGTTGTGTTCGGCAGCCAGT
>CBDUIJ010000004.1:0-51974 GCA_965367215.1 uncultured Granulosicoccus sp. | reverse complement strand
ATTGATTTTATTCGGAGTCGTATTGGTATGAACATTCGTCCGTTGCATGACCGCGTGGTCGTCAAGCGCATGGAAGAAGAGCGCACGAGTGCCGGTGGCATTGTGATCCCTGATTCAGCTACCGAGAAGCCAGTTCGCGGTGAAGTCCTGTCTGTAGGTAAAGGCAAGATCGCTGAAAATGGTGATGTACGCCCTCTGGATCTGAAAGTAGGCGACCAGGTTCTTTTCGGTAAGTATTCCGGCACCGAGATCAAGATCGACGGTGAAGAAGTGCTGGTAATGCGTGAAGACGACATCATGGGTGTTTTCGAATAAACAACCCACGGGTTGATATTCGCTCCATGTGACCGGCGGTTGCAGCTATAGCTCCCATCCGGTCATTTTTTAACCATTTTTGAGGATTTTATTTCGATGAGTGCCAAAGAAGTCCGTTTTTCCGATTCCGCCCGTCAGCGCATGCTGAAAGGCGTTGACACCCTGGCCAATGCGGTCAAGGTAACTCTGGGCCCCAAAGGCCGTAACGTGGTTCTGGACAAGTCGTTCGGCGCCCCTACCGTCACTAAAGATGGTGTTTCCGTAGCCAAGGAAATCGAACTGGAAGACAAGTTCGAAAACATGGGTGCCCAGATGGTGAAGGAAGTTGCTTCACAGACTTCTGACATCGCTGGTGACGGAACTACCACTGCAACAGTTCTGGCTCAAAGCATCGTTCGTGAAGGCCTGAAGTCAGTTGCTGCCGGCATGAACCCGATGGACCTGAAGCGTGGTATCGACAAGGCTGTTGCTGCTGCAACTGCTGAACTGGCTGCCATGTCTGTACCTTGCAACGACGAAAAGTCAGTTGCTCAGGTTGGTACCATTTCTGCGAACAGCGACGAGTCAATCGGCAGCATCATCGCCGAAGCCATGAACAAGGTTGGCAAGGAAGGCGTCATCACTGTTGAAGAAGGCAAGTCACTTGACAACGAACTCGACGTTGTTGAAGGCATGCAGTTCGACCGTGGTTACCTGTCTCCTTACTTCATCAACAACCAGGACGCGATGGCCGCTGAACTGGAAGACCCGTATGTACTGCTTTTCGACAAGAAAATCAGCAACATCCGTGATCTGCTCCCAGCCCTGGAAGCTGTTGCCAAGTCCGGCAAGCCTCTGCTGATCATCGCAGAAGACATCGAAGGCGAAGCTCTGGCAACTCTGGTTGTCAACAGCATGCGCGGTATCATCAAGACTTGTGCTGTCAAGGCGCCTGGTTTCGGTGACCGTCGTAAAGCCATGCTGCAGGATATCGCTATCCTGACCGGTGGCCAGGTTATCTCTGAAGAAGTGGGCCTGTCTCTGGACAAGATCACTCTGGAAGATCTGGGTACAGCCAAGCGCGTAACTGTCGACAAGGACAACACCACTATCGTTGACGGTGCTGGTTCTTCTGACGAAATCAACGCTCGCGTTGACCAGATCCGCACTCAGATCGAACAAGCCACTTCTGACTACGACAAGGAAAAGCTGCAAGAACGCGTAGCCAAGCTTGCCGGTGGTGTTGCGGTAATCAAGGTCGGTGCTGCCACCGAAGTTGAAATGAAAGAAAAGAAAGACCGCGTTGACGATGCACTGCATGCAACTCGTGCGGCTGTTGAAGAAGGTATCGTTCCTGGCGGTGGTACTGCTCTGGTTCGTGCCATTGCCGCTGTTGACAAAGTCAAGGGCGACAACCACGAGCAGGACATCGGTATCGGCATTGCCAAGCGTGCAATGGAAGAGCCTCTGCGTCAGATCGTTTCCAACGCTGGCGGCGAGCCTTCAGTTGTGGTTGCCAAGGTCAAGGAAGGCACAGGTAACTTCGGTTACAACGCTGCCAACGGCGAATACGGCGACATGGTCGAGCTGGGTATCCTGGATCCAACCAAGGTAACTCGCTACGCTCTGCAGAATGCGGCTTCTGTTGCTGGTCTGATGATCACTACAGAGTGCATGATTGCTGATCTGCCGAAGGATGACGCTCCAGCAGGCGGCATGCCTGACATGGGCGGCATGGGCGGAATGGGCGGCATGATGTAAGGCACTGCCTTCTCATGTGAGCTAACGCTCAGTTGTAGTACCTGGAACCCCCGCACTTGCGGGGGTTCTGCGTTTCCGGGGCAGGAAAGGAGTGTCAACCCGTATTGATGCTTAAGGGTCGAGTTGCTGTGCCGATACCGACTCTATCGAGGTTGTATTCCTCGCATTCATTCGTATCCAGGTACCAACAGGACGGGACTCTTTGAACTTTCGTGCCCTTACAAGCAAGGTTTTGCGTTCACGTACTGCCCGGACATTGGCCGGTTCGGTCGCGTTGACTTTGTTTGTAGTGCAGTCGGTCGTCTACCTGCCATCCGTCTACAACCAGTATTCAGGCCTTGTCAAAGAGCAGTCCAGAAGTGCCAGGACGCTGGTGCAGATTGGTATTCATGGTGGCCAGCAGCAGAGTCCCGAGTTTCAGGAAAACGTGCTGGATGAGTCACTGGTCGGACTGGTCTTGCTCGACAGTACCGGTCGGCTGCTCCTGAACAAGGGGAACACGCTCGATTTCGAGCCCAGTGCCGCCGAGTTGCCCGCCAGATCGGGCTGGATTTCTCCGACACCGTGGCTGCTGCAGAACGGCACCGAGCCTGCGATTTCTGCCATCGGTTTTCTTGATCGCAGCCATCTGCTCAAGGCGGCCCTGATCAAGGGCTGTGCACTGTTCGTCTTTTCCCTGTTTTCGAGCATTCTCGCCGCATTTGTCGCGATGGCAGGGGCTGCCCGTTGGTACATCATGCCAATGGATCGTCTGATTGACGTACTGCGCGAGCACCGCGAGAACAGCGACGGCCAGGTGCCGGAGCCTATCAAGGTTGTCAGTGGCAATGACCTGAGTCCGCTGGCAGAAGAATTCAACGGCATGATCGAGGCGCAGCGCAGGGCTGCCAGGCAGGTCCGGGTCAAGCAGCAGTATCTGGAATTTGCCGCTCATCATGATCCTCTGACTCATCTGCCCAATCGCTTGATGTTCGAAGATACCCTGCGGCGTACCGTGCAGGAAACGCTCGAGTCGGATCTGAAATTTTCGATCTTTCTGGTTGATCTGGACAACTTCAAGTTCTTCAACGACCAGTATGGTCATCTGGTGGGTGACAAGATGGTTGCCGAAGTGGGCAATCGGCTACGAACCATGATGCGCGACATCGATCTGGTGGCGCGGCTCGATGGTGACGAATTCGTGGTCATCCAACGCGATGTGGACGAGACCGTCTGTGCCGAAGAGGTTGCTGCCAGGATCATGAGTGTGGCGACAGCGCCTTATGAGTACCGCGGTTTTACTCTCAAGACGGCCGTGTCGGTGGGTATTTCGTCTTTTCCGGACGATGTGCATGTGCAGCAGGATGAGCAGATGCTGGGCGAGGAAATGGTGAATAACGCAGCGGTTGCGCTGCAGGAAGCCAAGAGCAACGGCAAGAATCAGTATCGTCTGTTCAACGAGAAGATGCGTCTGCGGTTGACGGCAAGGATACGGCTGGAGCAGGACCTGAAGATTGCCATGCAGGATGGTCAGTTCGAGGTCTACTATCAGCCCAAGATCAACATTCATACAAGGCAGTGTACGGGTGCCGAGGCATTGGTACGTTGGCGTCACCCGGTCAATGGATTTGTCTCTCCCGAGGCCTTTGTACCGGTGGCCGAGGAGACCGGCCTGATCATCGAGCTGGGTGCCTGGATACTGCAGACTGCCTGCAACAAGACACGTGAGCTGCAGGAGCTTGGCTACGACGGTCTGAATGTGGCCGTGAATATCTCAGCGGTGCAATTCACCGATGGTAATCTGCTGCCCATGGTCAGCAGGGCTCTGGAGGTGTCGGGTCTGAGCCCCGAATTGCTCGAGCTGGAAATCACCGAAAGTGCGGTAATGCATGATCCGGAAGAGGTGATTTCCTCTCTGCATGAGTTGAGCGAACACGGCATGATGCTGGCGATCGACGATTTTGGTACCGGCTATTCATCGCTGGCCTATCTGAAGCGTTTTCCAGTGAACACCCTGAAGATCGACCGGGCCTTCATCACCGATATTTCCAACGATAACGACGATGTCGCCATTGTCGAAGCCGTACTGGGACTGGGCAGGCACTTCAACATGAAGGTGGTTGCCGAAGGTGTCGAGGATGAAGAGCAACTGAATTTCCTGAAGTCGCAGGGTTGCGATATTGCCCAGGGATATTTCATCAGTAAACCCTTGAGCTCGGAACAGTACACGCATTGGCTGGAGCGCTGGCCCTTCGGTGTGCAGGAAAGGGCAACACCGAAATCCGTGCTCGAACTACCGGCGCCGCAGGATCAGGGCAAGATGGCCGGTTGAGACCGGTATTCCCTTCGATATCGCGTTAGGCTGTCGCTTCCACCAGGCCAGGCCGATCCGTTGACATGTCGAGTTCCGCAGAAGAAACAGATTCTCGTTGCAGCTGGTGTCAGGGTAGCGAGTTGTATCGTCACTACCATGATACCGAATGGGGAGTGCCCTGCAGGGACCCGGTCGAGCTGTTCGAACTGATAACGCTGGAAGGCGCTCAGGCGGGCCTGAGCTGGATCACCATACTCAACAAGCGTGAAGGCTATCGCCGTCTTTTCGCCGGGTTCGATCCCGAAAAAGTTGCGCGATTCACGGATGCAAGGCTGGACAGGATCGCTGCTGATGCGGCAATCGTCAGGCATCGGCAGAAAGTGGAATCGGTGCGGACCAATGCCCGGGCGTGGCTGAGCCTGCGCGAGTCGGGACAGTCGTTCAGTGATCTTGTCTGGTCTCATGTCGAGCATGAAACGGTGGACAATGGCTTCAGGCAACTGAGCGACGTGCCTGCCCATACCGAGGTATCCACTCGGATGAGCAAGCAGCTGAAGAAGCTCGGATTTTCATTCGTCGGGCCCACGACCTGCTACGCCTTCATGCAGGCGGCAGGGCTGGTCAATGATCATCTCACCAGTTGCCCGCGCTACGCTGAAGTCAAAGGCGGCTGAAGCCGACTTGTGAGTCTGCCGGTTGCTGGCTGGCCCTGCCGACCCCTTACTGTCCGAAACGTTTGCCGTTGGCCAGCCACTCGATTTCCTCGGCCGTGCTGTCGCGCTCGAGCACCTCGTTGCGGTAAGGGTAGCGACCGAAGCGATCGATGATTTCCTTGTGTTGCCGTGCGTAATCGAGCGTGCCCTTTGCATAGTCCTGCAAGGCGGGCGGTGCCTGCTCGAGCAACTCGCTGAACAGGGCAACAGAGCGTTCCTGCGACTCGACGGATTCATCATGTTCCAGCGGCATGTAGCAGAATACCTGATGGGTAATGGGCCATTGGGAGGGGTAGTCCCTGTCAATGGCATGATGGCAGAGCGACAAGGCCTGTGAGTCTCCGGCAAAGGCCTCGGCGGTGCCACGGTTGATATTGCGATTGAACTGATCGAGCAGGATGATCAGGGCGAGGGTGCCGCTGGCTGACTCACGCCAGTGATCCAGCTTTCCTGCCCGAGCAAGCTTCAAGGCAGGGCCGAAACGCTCGGTGAGCTCTCGGTCGAGCTTGCTGCCACCCTGAAACCAGCGTTTCGACTGTGGCAGATCCATGCGTCCGGTAGCCTCATCGCGAAACCAGAAATCCAGTACGTCCTCGGCAGTCGGTTCGTTCATCGGGTGTGCCTCCGTGTTTGGCTCATTCAAGAGCTGATGCTCATGTATGAGTTATATAGCTGATACTCTGAAGAGCTGACCAATCAACCGATGTACAACGGATATCGATGGACGACACAGTGTGGGCAAGCATGGCGCCCTGGCAGATTGCCGCCATCGGCATGTGCTTCGTATGGAGCGGATTCGTACGCTCCGGGCTGGGTTTCGGTGGTGCCGCGCTGACCCTGCCTTTGTTGCTGATCGTGCGTAACGACCCGCTGTTGTTCCTGCCCGCCATCTGCTGGCAGCTGCTGTTCTTTTCCCTGCTCACTGTAGCCACGCGCCTGTCCTCGGTCAACTGGCGTCATCTGGGGCAGTTGACTCTCCTGCTGGCAGTGCCTTTTGCCGCCGGGCTGGTCGGCCTGCTGAACCTGTCAGCAACGGTCTTGTCGGTGTTCGTCTATGGCATGACGTTGTTCTACGGGTCTCTGTATGCCATGAACCGCACGGTGACCAGCAACAATCGTTTCATGGATGCCCTGTGCATCGTCGGCGGTGGGTATGTCAGTGGTGTGTCCCTGATCGGTGCGCCGCTGATTGTTGCCTACAGTACGGCCCGATTGCCGGTCGAGCAGCTACGTGACACATTGTTTGTCATGTGGGTCGTGCTGGTCATCGGCAAACTGGCTACCTTTACCGTGGCGGGCGTGGATTTGCAGTGGCAACTCAGTGCTGTAACCCTGCCATTGACAGGGCTTGGCCATTGGCTGGGACTGAAGGTTCATCGGCGTCTGGTCAGTGGTGATCGACGACGGTTCTATCAGATCATCGGCACCGGACTTTGCACAGTGTCGATACTCGGGCTATGGTCAGTGCTTTGATATACTCTTCGGGATTCGCAGTAGCGGTCCTTCACAATCAGTGGAAAACATCAGTATGAGTGCAAGAATCACCGGATTGATCCTGTGCGGAGCCTTGTTGGGCGGGTGTGCGACAGATGGTTCGCAGCTTGACGATCTGAAATCCATTGCCGAGTCGGCACTGGGTGGCGAATCGACGACGGCTGGTGGCCCCTTGAGTGTGGATGAAATAACACTCGGTCTGAAGGAAGCGTTGACGAAGGGTTCCACCGCAGTGGTGGCACAGCTGGGACAGGCGAAAGGTTTCAGCGGTGACCCTGCCATACACATCCCACTGCCGGCTTCCCTGCAGAAGGCGCGGGATTTTGCCAGCAAGGTCGGTCTGGAAGGCTCCTTCGACGAACTGGAACTCAAACTCAATGAGGCTGCCGAGCAGGCAACTCCCAAAGCCAAGGACCTGTTCGTGGGGGCCATTCAGTCCATGAGCGTGGAAGATGCCAAGGGCATCCTGCAAGGTGGAGACGACTCTGCGACCCAATACTTCCGCGAGAAAACCGGTGAGAACCTGCAAGCGGAAATGACGCCGATTGTGGATGATGCTCTGGCCGACGTCGGCGCTGTCAGCACCTTCAACAGCCTGCTGTCGCGCTACAACAACATTCCGCTGGCACCCAAGATCGACACGGATCTGACAAGCTATGTGGTTGAAGAAGGCTCAGACGGCATCTTCTACTACCTGGCGCAGGAAGAGAAAGCCATTCGGGAAAACCCGGTGAAGCGCACTACCGAGATCCTGCAGCGCGTATTTGGAAACTGAAAACTACATGAACCCACCAGATCTATCAGACCGACATACCTTCAATCGTGAGGAGCTCATTGCCTGCGGGCACGGTGAGCTCTTCGGGGAAGGCAACGCCCGTCTGCCACTGCCGAACATGCTCATGTTCGACCGTATCACCAGCATCACGGCTGATGGCGGAGCAGCGGGCAAGGGTCAGATCATTGCCGAACTGGATATCAATCCCGATTTGTGGTTCTTTGGCTGTCATTTCGAGAGCGACCCGGTCATGCCCGGTTGTCTCGGTCTGGATGCCCTGTGGCAACTGGTGGGTTTCTTTCTCGGCTGGAAGGGCAACCCCGGTCGGGGTCGTGCCCTGGGTTCCGGCGAAGTGAAATTCTTCGGTCAGGTGCTGCCTTCTGCCAAAGTGGTACGCTATGAGTTGACCATCAAGCGCCTGATAGAGAGACGACTTGTCATGGGCATAGCCGACGGGCGCATGCTGGTTGATGACAAGGAAATCTACACCGCCAGCGACTTGCGGGTAGGTCTGTTTACATCCACTGAAGATTTCTGAAGAGTTGGCATCATGCGTAGAGCAGTAATTACCGGCATTGGTATCGTTTCCTGTCTGGGAAATGACAAGGAGTCGGTTACAGAATCCTTGAGATTGGCCAAATCGGGTATTACCCATCGGGAAATCTACAAGGAAATGGGTATGCGCAGCCATGTCGCTGCCGCGCCTGATATCGATCTCAAGGAGGCGATAGATCGCAAGCAGTATCGCTTCATGGGCGATGCAGCCGCTTATGCCTACCTTGCCATGCAGCAGGCTATCGCCGATGCCGGGCTGGAAGAGAGCGAAGTGTCCAACCATCGCACCGGTATCATTGCCGGTTCGGGCGGCGGCTCATCGGCCAGTCAGGTCGATGCTGCAGACATTCTGCGTAACAAGGGCATTCGCCGGGTCGGACCCTATCGGGTCACTCAGACCATGGCCAGTACCGTGTCTGCCTGTCTGGCCACACCGTTCAAGATCAAGGGCATCAATTATTCCATTGCCTCTGCCTGTTCCACCAGTGCTCACTGCATTGGTAATGCGCTTGAACTCATTCAGCTGGGCAAGCAGGACCGCGTCTTTGCCGGTGGCGGTGAAGAAGAGCACTGGACACTGAGCAGTCTGTTTGATGCCATGGGTGCGCTGTCCACCAAGTACAACGACACGCCTGAAGTGGCATCACGTGCCTATGACGCCAATCGCGATGGTTTCGTCATTGCCGGTGGTGGTGGCATGGTGGTGGTCGAAGAGCTGGAAGCGGCCAAGGCGCGTGGGGCGAAGATCTACGCCGAAGTGGTCGGCTATGGCGCGACTTCTGACGGTTATGACATGGTTGCTCCATCGGGTGAAGGTGCCATGCGTTGCATGCAGATCGCCAGTTCCACGGTTGATACCCCTATCGATTACATCAACGCACACGGCACCAGTACGCCGGTGGGTGATGTAGCCGAACTGGGTGCAGTCAGACAGGCATTCGGTGATCGAATCCCACATATCGGATCCACCAAATCCTTGTCCGGACACTCTCTGGGTGCTGCCGGTGTGCAGGAAGCCATCTACACATTGCTGATGCAGCAGGCAGGCTTCATCGCCGAATCGGCCAATATCACCGAACTCGACGAAGCAGCCAGCGACCTGCCTATCGTACGTCAACGTATTGACAACGCTACCATCGATACCGTCATGTCCAACAGCTTCGGCTTTGGCGGTACCAACGCATCGCTGGTTTTTCGACGCGTCTAGATCGTTCCAGGGCAGAGGGAATGCGACAAGGCGTTCCCGAAAGTGCCTGACCGATTGAGGTCAGGCACTCAATTATTCGTTGTGAGACCTGTACTGCCGAAAATAACCGTTACATGCGTGTAGCGGAGCCTTCATAGGCACGAAGGATGGTCGTTATCTGTGGGTAACCCATCTGATTCGGTGTAGTGTCCATGAAAGTAATGATTGTCGATGATTCGAAATCGATGCGCATGATCGTCAAGCGAACGCTCAAGCAGGCGGGCTTCGACGACATGGAATTCGAAGAGGCTGAAGATGGCACCGATGCGCTGGCGAAAATAGACGCCTGCAACCCCACTCTGGTGCTGTGTGACTGGAACATGCCGCAGATGAACGGCATAGACTTCCTCAAGGCCATCCGGGCCGCCGGTAACACCGTCAATTTCGGATTCGTGACCACGGAATCGACGCCTGAGATGCGTGCGCAGGCGAAAGAGGCCGGTGCTCAGTTTCTGGTAGCCAAGCCGTTCACGGCGGCAACCTTCCAGCGAACTCTGGAACCGATCCTCGGATAATCATGAATTATCAGACACCCGCGGCAAACAAGGTTGCCGAAATGCTGTCGATGGTTCTGGGCGTCGAGGCCACCGCCAAAGAGGGCAGTGCACCGGATGCCGCAAGCCTGGATCATGTGGCAATCTTTCTCAATCGCGAGGATGAATTCGTGGCGAGCTGCAGTTGCAGTCTGACCACGGCCGCGGCCCTGGGTTGTGCGCTGTCCATGATTCCGCCCGGTGGTGCCGAAGCCATGGTCGAGGACGGTGTACTGACTGCCACGGCCAGTGAAAACTTCTACGAGATGATGAACATCTGTTCCAGCCTGCTGATGAACGACAAGTCTGCGCATCTCCGGTTGGTCGAAGTTGTCGTCGATGCGGGCAGGCGCATGCAGGATGAGGGCAGTGTCGAGATGGCCTTCGATGTCGATCTGGGAAAGTACGGCAAAGGCAGTCTGGTCTTCAACCACACCTGAGTCAGGCCAGGCCCTCCCTCATCAATAGATAAGGGGTGGCTCGTCCAGCGCCGCGCATTGCTCTCGTAGAGACTGTATGTGTTCATCCCAGAAGCGTGCACTGGCAAAGAACGGAAAGGCCTGCACGAAAGCCGGGTCCTGCCAGCGCCTGGCGATCCAGGCGGCATAGTGAATGATGCGCAGGCTGCGTAGCGGCTCGATCAGGGCAAGCTCACGCTCATCGAAATCACGGAATTCATGATAGCCATCCAGCAGGTCACCCAGGCGGGCCTGGGCGTATTGCCGATCTCCGGAGATGAACATCCACAGATCCTGCACGGCAGGGCCGGTCGCGGTATCGTCGAAGTCCAGCAGATGCGGTGTGCCGTCACTTCCCCACAGAATGTTGCCGGGGTGGAAATCGCCATGCACCGAAATTTCCCGGTAGGGCACGTCATCCATGCGGTCATGGATTTCCGGTAACAATTCGTCGACAACAGACTCGTAGACCTCCGCCTGATCGGCGGGCAACATCCCCGAATCCAGCAGGAAGTCGGCGCAGTCGTCACCGAGGCGGCCGGCATCGATGAAGGGGCGGTGTTCGAATTGATGAGCGTCGCCAACCAGGTGCATGCGTCCCAGAGTGCGGCCGATGACGGCCAGTTGTTCAGGGTTGTCCAGTTCCGGAGGCCGGCCACCGGCGCGCGGGAACAGGCAGAAGCGGAAAGGGCCGGACGAGTGCAGCGTCCTGCCATCGGCGTCCTTGATGGGTGCGATGACGGGAATATCCCTTTCCAGCAGAGCTTCGCAGAAGGCGTGCTCTTCCAGGATGGTCTCGTCGCTCCAGCGTCCGGGACGATAGAATTTTGCCACCACGCTCTGCCCATCTTCCATGCCGATGGAGTAAACGCGGTTCTCGTAGCTGTTCAGAGCGCTGACCCGACCGTCCGTGTGCCAACCGACGCTGTCGATGGCATCGAGTATCTGCACCGGGTCGAGTGACTGGAAGGCTAGGGTGGCATCCGAATTATCAATGATCGTTAACTCCCTATCGTCGGTATATGTCGCCAACTGTCTGTAAATGAGCTCTATTTGATGCTATCGTTCACAATTACCGTCGCGATTGATCTCAGCGTCTCTCGTGTGCAGCAAACTTTGTAACCGGAGCGTTGAAGTATGTCACAGGTGCTGGTGCTCAATGGGCCCAACCTTAACCTTCTTGGTACCCGTGAGCCCGAAAGATACGGCTCTGTTCGTCTTGCCGACATCGAAGCGCAGCTGAGCGATCAGGCCGCCCGACTGGGGGTCAGTATCGATTTCTTTCAGAGCAACAGTGAAGGTGCTCTGATCGATCGCGTTCACGCGGCACCGGCCGAAGGCGTGCGCATCGCCATCATCAATCCCGGCGGATACAGCCATACCAGCGTAGCGCTGCGCGATGCCTTTCTGGGCGTGGCACTGCCGCTGATTGAAGTACATGTAACGAACATTTATCAGCGCGAGTCTTTCCGGCATCATTCGTATTTTTCCGATATCTCGGTGGGTACACTGCTCGGCTTCGGCCCTGCCGGATACAGCATGGCCTTGACGGCCGCTGTAGCACGACTCGAACAAGACCAATAACACAGAACCGGAATACAGACAGGACTACCCCATGGATATTCGCAAGATCAAGAAGTTGATCGAGTTGCTGGAAGATTCGGACGTATCCGAAATCGAAATCGTCGAGGGAGAAGAGTCGGTGCGCATCGCACGCTCCTCGGGTGTCACCATGATGCCCATGGCGGCTCCAGCACCAGCGCCTGCGTCCTATGCTCCGGCGGCGGCTCCAGCCGCACCGGCAGCTGCTGCTGCACCCGCTGATGACCTCATGCCTCCGGGAACCATCATGGAATCACCCATGGTCGGAACCTTCTACCGATCTTCATCGCCGACTGCCAAGTCCTTCATTGAAGTGGGCCAGAGCGTCAACAAGGGCGACACGGTGTGCATCATCGAAGCGATGAAGATCATGAATCAGATCGAAGCTGAAATCAGCGGTACCGTCCGCGCGATTCTTGTTGAAGATGGCCAGCCGGTCGAATACGGCGAGCCTCTGATCGTCATTGACTGAGTGCACTGACCCATGGTTACTCCCATCAAGAAACTGCTGATCGCCAATCGCGGCGAAATAGCCTTGCGCATCATGCGCTGCTGTCGCGATCTGGGTATCAAGACAGTCGCGGTCTATTCAACGGCTGACCGCGATCTCAAGCATGTGCGCCTGGCCGATGAGGCTGTCTGTATCGGGCCGCCGCCATCGATCAAGAGCTATCTCAATATTCCTGCCATCATCAGTGCGGCAGAGATCACTCGCTCTGAAGCCATTCACCCCGGTTATGGCTTTCTGGCTGAAAACGCCGATTTCGCCGAACGGGTGGAATCCAGTGGCTTCAAGTTCATCGGACCTACCTCCGATGTGATCCGCCTGATGGGCGACAAGGTCAGTGCCATCGCCGAAATGAAGGCGGCTGGTGTTCCTTGTGTGCCCGGTAGTGACGGACCTCTGGGCAGCGACTCTGCCACCAACTTCAAGCTGGCCAATGAGATCGGTTACCCGATCATCATCAAGGCTGCCGGTGGTGGTGGTGGTCGCGGCATGCGCGTGGTGCGTTCCGACGACGAGCTGGAAGAATCCATTGCCATGACCCAGAGCGAAGCCGGTACGGCTTTCGGTAATCCGGTCGTGTACATGGAGAAGTACCTGGAGAAGCCTCGTCATATCGAGTTTCAGGTGATCTGCGACGAACACGGCAATGCCATTCATCTGGGGGAGCGTGATTGCTCGATGCAGCGTCGTCACCAGAAAGTGGTCGAGGAAGCACCGGCTCCGGGTATCGATGAAAAGACGCGTGCGGACATGGGTGCACGTTGTGTGGAAGCCTGCAAGCGCATCGGTTATCGCGGTGCGGGAACCTTCGAGTTCCTGTACGAAAACGGCGAGTTCTACTTCATCGAAATGAACACCCGTGTGCAGGTGGAGCATCCGGTGACCGAGATGATCACTGGCATCGATATCATCAAGGAGCAGATCTTCGCCGCTGAAGGGCGTGTGCTTCGCTGGAAACAGGAAGACATCAAGATCAAGGGTCATGCCTTCGAGTGTCGTATCAATGCGGAAGATCCGGTGAACTTCCGGCCGTCTCCCGGCACGATTCGTCAGTATCATCCGGCAGGCGGCCTGGGTGTGCGCGTCGAGACCCATATCTACAATGGCTATACGGTGCCACCGCATTACGACTCCATGATTGCCAAGCTGATTGTTTCCGCCAATACACGCGAATCGGCCCTGGCTCGCATGCGCGGTGCGCTCAGTGAGGTCTTCATCGACGGTATCAAGACCAATATCCCCCTGCATATCGACATCTTCAACGATGCCGCTTTCCAGGAAGGGGGCACCAATATCCATTACCTCGAAAAGAAGCTGGGCCTTTCCTGAAGGCGCTTGCCGGATCATCATGACTGCTCCTGAATGGATTGAAGTAACCCTCGACACCACCCGTGAAGAGGTCGAGTCTCTGGAGGACTGGCTGTTGGAGGCCGGTGCTCTGTCCATAACACTGCAGGACAGTCATGATGACGAAGACCTGGCTCATGCAGTGCTGGAGCCGGTACCGGGCGAGGTGAGGTTGTGGGAAGAGCTCACGCTGGTGGGGCTCTTCGCACGCGAGACAGATCTCGAGCAGCTGCATGATGCGCTGTATCTGTCGGCAGCCATGCTCGGCTTGTCGGTCCCCCTGTTTTCGGTGTCGCGACTGCAGGAGCGCGAATGGGAGCGAACCTGGATGGATACCTTCAAACCCATGCAGTTCGGCGAGCACTTCTGGATCTGCCCGACCGAGCAGGCTCCACCTGACAGCGCCGCGATCAATCTGCGACTGGATCCCGGCATGGCCTTCGGTACGGGTACGCATGCCACGACTGCACAGTGCCTTGCGTGGATGGGGGCACAAACGGCACGTACATTGCGTCCCATGCAGGGCTGTCGTGTGATCGACTACGGATGTGGCTCTGGCGTTCTGGCCATTGCTGCTCTGCTGCTGGGTGCCGAGAAGGCCTGGGCGGTGGATATCGATCCGCAGGCGTTGACAGCTACACGTGACAATGCCCTGCAAAATGGCGTACTGGAGCAGCTCGAGATCGGTATGCCTGACCTTGTGAATGATATTTCGGTGGAACTCGTTTTGGCCAACATCCTCTTCAAGCCATTGATGGAACTTGCAGATACCCTAGCGGCGACCGTGGTGCCGGGTGGGCGACTGATCGTGTCCGGTATTCTCAGTGAGCAGATGGCGCCTCTGAGTGAGCGATACGCTGAAAACTTCGAGTTCGAGCCTGGTCAGGCTCGTGACGGCTGGGCGTTGATGACCGCGATTCGTCGCTGACCTCCGCTGATTGATCATGGCCAAACGCAGCCAGAAATCCCGGTTCGGACCGAGCAAGGATCGTATCAAGCCTGATACTGATAGCCCTGCGACGTCGGAGTCCGAGGACGATCAGGCTGATGGCACTGCTGATGAGTCTGAAGAGCCGCAGGCAGGAGAAGGTGGCGGCGGGAACAGGAACAACGATCAGGATGGCGCCGAGGGCGAGGCGCACGATGATGAGCCGGATGAGTCAGGCGGCGAGCCAGACAATGATGCGCCGGGCGATGAGTCGATCGATGATCTGGCCAGCGCCTATATCTCGGAAGAGGGCGATCAGAACCCGCAGACCTGTTGTTCCAGTTGCCACACCGTGTTCGAAGTGTCACGCGAACTGCTCGACTCCAGTGACACACGTGTGCGTTGCGGCGAGTGTCTGAGTATTTTCGATGCGCTGGCAAATCTGCGAAAGAACACCGACGATGACGAGGAGGCGGCTCTGGAGTCGGACGAGGCAGACTCGGACTCAGACGCCCGTTCAGGATCTGCTGACAAGCCGGAATCTGCCGCGCAAGCCGGTTCGTCGAATGCAGGGGCCGCAACACAGGCCGGATCTTCCGGCAATGCCTCGCCGCTCGACGTCACCTACGCTGACTTCGCCCTGTTCTCGGCCGATGCCGGTTTGCCCGAGATCGACTATATGGACGAGACGCGAGAGGTTCCGCCTTTCGATTTCGACGATATGGGTGACGAGGATGATTTCGACGAATCCATCGATGAAACCCTGTATGCCGAGGATGTCATCGAGGATGCGCGCGCGGCGATGGGCGATGGAGCTTCGGAACCGACAGCGGCGGCCTCCAAGGGCGCTGCAGATGATCCCGCCTCCGGGGTAGCCCAGTCGCAACCGGCTGCTGAAGAGGACGCGGTAGGGGAGATCGATGAACTGCTGGACTCGCTGAAGAAACCCGAGCTGCCGATCATCACTGTAGAGGAACCGGTGGGTGCCTGGTGGTTTCGTGGCCTGCTGTTCATGGGCGTGCTGATACTGGCCGCCGGATTGTATGGTTACCGCGAGCGTGACGCGCTGCAGAACAATCATCTTGTCAGACCGGTACTCGAATCTGTCTGTGCGGTGTTCGGCTGCAGTGTGCCGGAGCGAGTTGACCTGAGCGCACTGAAAGTAACCAAACGAACCGTTTTTTCACATCCGGATGTTGACGATATGCTCATCATCAATATCGGATTCGTGAATCAGGCGGAGTTCAGTCAGCGCTATCCGACGCTGGAGATTCTGCTGACGGATCGTAGTGGTCGCCTGATCGTGCAGCATGACTACCAGCCGTCGGACTATCTGGACAACTGGCAGGCGGGAGATGTACTGGATGTGGGTAAAAGCCTGGACATCAGTCTCAACATGGAAGATCCCGGAAACGAGGCCATGTCATTTGAGCTGGACTTCAGATAACGCTCTGTTTCGTCGCTCAGCCAGTGATGTACGTCAACTGCTGTTCCCTCATACGGTATTTTTAAAGGCAGATCTGTATTAGGATATACGGCCGCCTTTAGTCCACACCTGCCATGATAGAAATAGGAACACATGTTGTAGAAAACCCTGTGTTTCTGGCACCAATGGCGGGTGTGACCGACCGTCCCTTCCGGGATGCCTGCGCAAAAGCGGGGGTCGGTTATGCCGCCTCCGAGATGATTTCCAGCGATACCTTGCTGTATGCCACGGCCAAGACGCGACATCGAATCGTGCGTGCCGATAATGATCTGCCGCATGCTGTACAGATCGCTGGTGCCGAGCCTGAAGCCATGGCGGAAGCCGCTGCACTGAATGTTGCGCACGGTGCACAGATCATCGATATCAACATGGGATGCCCGGCAAAGAAGGTCTGCAACCGACAGGCAGGTTCTGCGCTGCTGGCCTATCCGGATCAGGTGCGCGATATCCTGCGTGCCGTGGTCGCAAGGGTCGATGTCCCGGTGACCTTGAAGATCAGAACCGGTCCGACGCCGGAAACACGCAATGGTGTCGATATCGCAAGACTTGCCGAGCGTGAAGGCATTGCCTGTCTGGCTGTCCACGGCCGTACACGCAGTGATCGTTTCAAGGGGCAGGCCGAGTACGACACCATCGCGGCCATTGTCGACGCCGTTTCCATTCCCGTTATCGCCAATGGCGATATCACCACCGGGGAGCAGGCGCGTCAGGTCATGCAATCCACAGGCGCTGCCGGCGTGATGATCGGTCGGGCGGCACAGGGTAATCCATGGATATTCGGGGAAATAACTGCCGCGTTGCGTGGTGAAGCTGTACCATTGCCTCCCTCACTCGAACAGGTAGGGGCAACGCTGTTGACTCAGCTTGAAGGTTGTCATCAGCTATACGGTGAATACCGCGGTGTTCGCATTGCTCGCAAGCACATTGCCTGGTATTGCAAGGGATTGAAACATGCCGCTGCGTTTCGCGAAATGATCAACACAGTGGAAGATTCCGTGGACCAACTCAGACTGGTCGAGAGCTTTTTCTCCCAGCCTGCCCAGTTCAACGCTGCAGCTTGATAATGACAACAACATCCAACAACAAGCGTGGTAGCGACGCCGCTGCCGCTGTAGTGCCCACCACAACGAAACGCATGACTGCATCCAGAACATCATCGGCCACGACCGGCAGCAACGCCAGGAAAGCGACCGAGTCCGATAACGCCAGTGCCTGCAGTGCCGAACCTGCCGGTACGGCTATCAGCTGCTGTGTGCAGGATGAACTGGTGCGATATTTCGATATGCTCGACGGTGAAAAACCGTCCGGGCTGTATCGCATGGTCATACGTCAGGCCGAGCATGCCTTGCTCAGTGCCGTCATGCGTGAATGCGGTGGCAATCAGAGTCGTGCCGCCGAGTGGCTGGGCATCAGTCGCGGCAATCTGCGCAACAAGCTGGCTGACATGGATTAGTCCAGTCCAGCATTCATTACATTTGCTGAACCTTACGGAAAATACCTCTAGTGGCTGAAAAAATTGCCGGCTCTTGCGCCTTGCTCAGTGTTTCTGACAAGCAAGGCATCGAACAACTGGCCCAGGCCCTGGTCGACAAGGGCGTGACGCTCCTGTCCACCGGTGGCACGGCGGAAGCCTTGCGCAAGGCGGGCTTGCCGGTCACCGATGTTTCGGAACATACCGGTGCCGCCGAGATGATGGCCGGGCGCGTCAAGACGCTGCACCCGATCGTGCACGGCGGCATACTCGGGCGACGTGGCATCGATGACGAGGTCATGCAGGAAAGACAGATTGCGCCGATCGATTTCGTGATCGTGAATCTGTACCCCTTTGCCGCCACGGTAGCGAAGCCCGGTGTCTCGTTTGAAGATGCGATCGAGAACATCGACATCGGTGGCCCTGCCATGGTGCGTTCGGCGGCCAAGAATCATGCATCGGTCGCTGTCATCACCGATCCGGCCGATTATCCACGCATCATTGCGGCGCTGGATGCGGATGATGCCGAGCAGAGTGCATTGCGCTTCGATCTGGCCGTCAAGGCCTTCGAGCATACGGCCAGCTATGATGGCATGATTGCCGATTTTCTCGGACGTCGTACCGGTGAGGCCAGCCATGAAGAGCCAGCCGACTTCCCGCGAACGCTCAACACTCAATTCCAGCTCAATGACACATTGCGCTACGGTGAGAACCCGCATCAGCGCGCAGCGTTTTACCGCTCGGCCGATGCCGGTGCCGGCACCATCGCTGCAGCACAGCTGCTGCAGGGCAAGGCGATGTCGTACAACAACGTCATGGATGCCGATGCGGCGCTGGCCTGTGTACGGCAGTTCGACAACCAGGCCTGTGTCATCGTCAAACATGCCAATCCTTGCGGTGTGGCGGTAGCTGGCACTCAGCTGGAAGCCTATGACAAGGCCTATCGCACGGATCCGACATCTGCCTTCGGTGGCATCATCGCCTTCAACCATGCCCTGACGGCTGAAGTTGCCAGTGAAATCATCGCGCGTCAGTTCGTCGAGGTGATCGTGGCGCCGGGTATCGAAGCTGCTGCCGCCGAGTTGCTGGCTGCCAAGCCCAATGTACGTGTACTTGACTGTCAGTCACTGCCTGCGATTGATGGCAACAACGCCAGCTGGCAGTACCGACCTGTGGCCGGAGGACTTCTGGTGCAGGAGGACGATGTACTTAACGTCAGTGCAGATTCTCTGAAAGTGGTCAGCAAGCGACAGCCGAGTCAGGCGGAACTGGCCGATCTGTTGTTCACGTGGCGAGTGGCCAAGTTCGTGAAGTCCAATGCCATCGTCTACGGACGGGATGCGGCGACTGTTGGCGTCGGTGCCGGTCAGATGAGCCGTGTCTATTCTGCGCGGATTGCCGGCATCAAGGCCGCCGATGAAGGTCTGGAAGTCAAGGGTGCCGTCATGGCATCGGATGCCTTCTTTCCATTCAGGGACGGCATCGACAACGCTGCCAGTGCCGGCATCGTTGCCGTCATTCAACCAGGTGGCTCGCGTAACGATCCGGAAGTCATTGCCGCCGCTGACGAGCATGACATGGCGATGGTCTTCACCGGCGTTCGACACTTCCGTCACTAGGAACCGGGTTCAAGCGCCGCTCGGTTGATTGAGCGGCTCAGGCAAACAGCCAGATGAAGCCTGCGTTGTAACTCACGTGCAGCAGGATGGGCGAAAGCAGGGTCGCATGACGCTCTTTCGCCCAGCCGAATACCAGGGACGGCAGAAAGATCAGAGCGGCCCACAGTGGGGGCTGCCGAAACAGATGCATGCTGGCGAACAGTAGCGAAGTCACGATATGGGCCAGCCGGAGCGCGCCCCATCGATGTTGCAGGGCGCGCTGCTTCTGTAACCAGTCCTGCAGCCCACCCCGAAAGACGATTTCCTCGAGCACGGGGTTCACCAGTACGATCAGCAGCACCGCTGACAGGGTCGGCCCCTCGTTGCGGCGGGGTACTCCCAGTGTCAGCATCAGCCACCAGCAGACAGGCGCCGCGGCCATTGCCAGCCAGAAACGATCGTCCGCCCAGAAGCGGGGAGGGGGCGAGCCCTCAGGGGTTTTCGAAGACTTCAATGCGATTGTTGCGGCGCCGACCATCAGCCGTTGCGTTATCGAAGGCCGGTCGTTTGCCGCCGAAGGATCTCAGCAACAGTCGTTCCTGGCTGATACCGCGATTGACCAGATAGAGACCAACGCTGCGCAGTCGCTGACGCGTCAAGGCAGATTGTTCCAGCTCAGTGCCGCTGTTGTCGGTATGGGCAACAATCTCGATATAGGTATCCGGGTAGTCCTTGAGCGTTTGCACCAGCTTGTCCAGTACCGCAAAGCTGCTCTCATCGAACTCTGCAGAACCATCACGGAAGGTCACGTCCGGTAACAGTCCGGCAAATTGCGGACAGCCTCGTGTGCTGACGGGATAGCCGATGGTTGAATCCGGGCAGCGATCCTTGTCATCGTTGACACCGTCGCCATCGCTGTCCACATTCGGCAAGCCCGGCACAACAGGGGCGGGCAGAGTGGATGAGGTGGGAAGTGGCTCCTGCAAGGGCGCCTGCAAGGGCTCTTGTTCGGGTGCCTGCAATGGCGCCTGCACGGATGATGCGGGCGGCGTTGGCGTGACAGCGGCAGCTTCGGAATCACCGGGCTCAGCCTCGCCGATGGCAGCCGTGGTTTCCTGCGTATTGCCCATGATTTCCACATCGGGAAAGCTGCTGTCAGGATTCTGGAGTGCTGGTTCGGACGCCTGCTCGGGGGTGCCCAGGGTGGGTAGTTGCAAGGGGGACTCGGAGCTGCCAGGCACCGAGCCTGGCAGGGTTGCTGTATCCGGATCCGGCGCTATAGTCGAGACAGGTGGCGCAAGCGGTACGGCTGCCGGCTTGTCTACCGGCGAGGTGACGGCGGCAGGCTTCGGTTTGGCCACGGCAGGCGGCATGACGAGGGGGCGGCTTCGGTGACCGCCAAAGCGTGTGATCAGGGTCAGGGTTGCCGTGGCAGTGTCCGTCTCGTGATACAGGGCTTCCAGTCGCATGCCCAGATTGTTGGTGAAATACGTTTCCATGCCGGCACCGGCGCCGAAATAGACCGGTGCGTCATCATCCAGCGGCAAGTCCGAGTCTCTGTTCAGAAAGCCGAAGCCGAAGCGGCCATAGAATGAAGCGCCGAAGACGGCGCCACGTTCGCGCCGGTCACGTGAATCGAAGAAACGGTACAGCAGGGAGGCATCACCACCGACATAGCTGGCGGTGCTCTGTCCGTCATCAAAACTCGCCTCACCCAGTGAATACAACTGGAACTGCCCACTGCTGCGAGAATCGAAATCCTTGCCGAAAAAGATAGTGCCCACCTGGCCAGCCTTGTCATCCACATCGATGGACGGATTGCTGGCTTCCGGTTGCAATTGCGAGACACCACCACCGATACCGATGTACCACTGATCACTCAGTGCAGCCGATGCCGTGCCGGAAAGACTGACCAGCAGGCCAGCTGCAACTGTCTTGTATGCGAATTTCTTTAGCACGAGTCTCGATTGTCTTGTGTCAGGTCGAAAACACAATGATAGTGGGGTTGGTGATTCTCAGCAGGTCTTGAGCCATTTGGCGACATCATTCGCATAATAGGTTAGAACTGCGTCACATCCTGCGCGACGAAACGCCATCATGGTTTCCATGACGATGGCCTTTTCATCGATCCAGCCTTGCTGAGCGGCGGCCTTGATCATCGCGTACTCACCACTGACATGGTAGGCGTAGGTGGGCACGGCAAACGTATCGCGAGCGCGCCGAACGATGTCGAGATAAGGCAGACCGGGCTTGACCATGATCATGTCGGCGCCTTCCTGCAAGTCAGCTGCAATTTCATGCATGGCTTCGTTGCTGTTGGCCGGATCCATCTGATACGAGCTCTTGTTTGACTTGCCCAATGCCGCCGATGCGCCGACGGCATCGCGAAAAGGTCCGTAGAACGAGGATGCGTATTTGGCGGCATAGCTCAGGATTCGGGTATGTATGAAATCCCCGGCTTCCAGAGCTTCACGTATGGCACCGATTCGGCCATCCATCATGTCGGAGGGTGCGACAACGTCGGCGCCGGCCTCGGCATGTGACAGGGCCTGGCGGACCAGCGCATCGACCGTTTCGTCGTTCATGATGTAGCCTTCATCGTTCATCAGGCCATCGTGACCATGCGGCGAGTAGGGGTCCAGTGCGATATCGGTAATGACACCCAGTTCGGGCAACTCGGTCTTGAGCGCTCTGACAGCCCGTTGCAACAGTCCATCGGGATTCCAGGCACCGCTGCAATCGTCTGTCTTGGCACTGTCTTCCGTGACGGGAAACAGAGCAATCGCCGGCACACCCAGGGCGTGGATGGCGGAGGCAGATTCCAGCAGCAGGTCGATACTGAGTCTGTCGACTCCGGGCATGGAAGGCACAGCCTGGCGCTGCTTCTCACCGTCAACGATGAAATAGGGCTGGATCAGCATGTCCGCGGTGACATGATTTTCCTGCATCAGTCGCCGGCTGAAAGTGTCACGTCGCATGCGACGGGGCCGATTGCCGGGAAACGGGGCCCTTACCCCGTACATTGCGTTGTTACTCACTGTATCGATTGTCCGGAATTGTGTGTGGTCGTCAATTGCACTGAATTCATCGCCACAGACTCGTGAATTGTCGTGTCCTTGTGGCAGATGTTCAGGCGGCGCGTTACCATTTGCGGGAGAATGACTAACTTAGCCTGAATCAGTTCACTTGTCTTGTTTCTGTCTTGCCAGCCAGGCACAGACTTGTCGGCAGAATGGCATGCCTTCCCCTCTCCGGTATCCGGTTGATCTCCATGAATCCCATAACGAAGGCACTCATTGCCTGTGTCGCGGTCTGTATCGCACTGTATTTCCTGGTAGCCGAGTTTCTGGGCACCACGAACAGGCTGAAAGTGTCGTTGGACGTGAAGTCACTGGCCCACACTCGGGAAGATGAGAATCAGGCGAAGCCTGTGAAGAAGCCGGAACTCGTTGCAGAGGCGCCTGCGCCGGCAGTCGAGGCGCCACAGCGCGACAAGACAGTGGAGCGGATTGATGCCCACTCGGTCTTGCCCAGGTCCGCCTCGAAAGAGGAAGAGGTCATCGAAGAGGACAAGGAAGGTGCGGATGATGGGGTGGATGACGAGGCAGCGGAAGATACGGAGGTTGTGGGGCTGGAGGAGGATAAGCCGAGCGCTGCGGAGACGTTGTTGAAGGAGACTCTGGGTATCGATGAGCCCCCACCACCGGTACGTGCCGTGGATGTATCCTACAACGCGCCCGAGAATTGTGAAGCCAGTAGTGTTGCGCTGGCGCCGGTAGCGGTACAGTATCGCTTCGAATCGCCTACCATCACCGGCGCAAGTCTGCGTGAGCTCGAACTTCTGATGACCGAGTACCGGCGCTGTGACGGCGGGCAATTCCGGTTTGCCCAGAATCCTCTTGGCAAGGAGGACGCCACGCCGCAGTTGATGCAGAGGCGACTCGACGAACTCAAGTATTTCTTCCTGCAACACAGAGTGTCCAAAACGGCACTGAGATTTCCTGACGATTCATGATTAACCGATATACAGTGATTGGCCAGCCGATCGCACACAGTCTGTCTCCTGTCGTGCATCAGCTGTTTGGTGAGCTGACACAACGCAGGATCCTCTACACCCGCACGGAAGCGAGTCCGGAAACCTTTGCACAGACCGTGTTGGACTGGCAGCAATCCGGGGCACGAGGCTGCAACGTCACCGCACCGTTCAAGGAACTGGCGGTGGATGTGTGCGAGCGACTCAGCGCCAATGCCCAGCGGGCCGGTTCGGTCAACACCATTCACATGCATCGCGATGGCAAACGGGTCGGACACAATACCGACGGATTGGGGCTGGTGGCAGACATCGTCGCCAATCAGCGTCGTCCGCTGGCGTCGAAACGCATCCTGTTGCTGGGCGCCGGTGGCGCGGCACGTGGTGTCATGGCCCCTTTGCTGGCAAAGAAGCCTGCCTTGCTGCACGTGGCCAACCGTACCGCCTCCAAGGCCGAACATCTGGCATCCCTGTTCGATGATCTCGGACCGGTGAGTGGCGGTGGCTTCGAGCAGCTGGAAGGCGAAGCGGTATTCGATGTCATCATCAATGCGACCACGGTCAGCATGAATGGCGGCATGCCACCGCTGCCTGATTCCATTGCCTCACACCAGAGCCTGGCCTACGACATGACCTACGGTCGTCAGGACACGCCCTTCATGAGCTGGAGCAAGTCCTGCGGCGCCACAGCCTGCAATGGACTGGGCATGCTGGTCGAGCAGGCCGCCGAGTCCTTTCTGATCTGGGAAGGGGTTCGTCCCAAGACCCGCATGGCCTTTCCGCGCCTGCGTGAACTGTTATCCTGAGAATCATGCGAAAAACACCACTTCGGCACGATCACATCATTGAGGTTGTTTCCGCTCGGCCGTGGACTCGTTCCAACAGTGTCGTGTGGCGCCTGACCACGGTATTGGTGGCACTGGTGGCAACACTGAGCCTGGTGGTGGCCTCGCACATGCCTGCCAGAGCCGATGGCGACAGTCCCCAGCCACCGCTGCCGACCGTCAGCCTGCTGATCGATGGCAAGCCCATGAAGGCCGAAGTGGCGGCCTCCAGTCAGCAACGCTATATGGGACTGAGCTTCCGCAAGTCGATGGATGAAAATGCGGGAATGCTGTTCGTGTACGAGGTGGAAAGGCCGTTGACCTTTACCATGCGCAACACACTGATCCCCTTGTCCATCGCCTTCATCTCCGAGGACATGGTCATCAACGAGATTCATGACATGAATGTCGGTCCCAATCAGTTGTTCGATTCCAGAGCGCCGGCGAAGTTTGCACTGGAAGTGAATCAGGGCTGGTTCGAGCGGAACGACATCGAAGCGGGTGCGCAGATCGTCATGCAGTGACGTGATGCGGTAGCATGTCTGTCTGATCATTTCTTGCAGGAAAACACATCGTGTCCATCGACAATCCGATTCTCACCTTCCACGGCGGCGAATGGCAAAAGGGAAGTGTGCCCGTCATGCGATCCGCTGACCATGCCACCTGGCTGGGTACCCTGGTATTCGACGGCGCACGGCAGTTCGAAGGCGTTGTCCCCGATCTGGAGGCCCATTGTGAACGTGTCAATCAATCGGCCCTGAGTCTGGGCATGAACCCGACACTGACGACTGACGCCATTGTCGAACGGGTCCACGAGGGCCTGGCACAATTTCACAAGGATGCGGCCATCTACATCCGGCCCATGTACTGGTCAACCGGCTATGGGGATGGGTTCATCTCTGCCGACCCGGACTCCACCGACTTCTGTCTGTGTCTGCAGGAAATACCCATGCCGCCGGCAGCGAATGCCGCCAGACTGACCACCACGCAATTCCGTCGACCCTCGCTGGATGTGGCCACGGTCAACGCCAAAGCCGCCTGCCTGTATCCGAACAATGCCCGCATGATGCGCGAAGCGGTCAGCAAGGGATTCACCAACGCACTGGTGTGCGACACGCTGGGCAATGTGGCCGAGTCGGCCACCAGCAATGTGTTCATGGTGCGCGACGGTGAAGTCTTCACGCCGGTTCCCAATGGCACCTTCCTCGATGGCATCACGCGTCGCCGCATCATGGGCCTGCTGCGTGAGGCGGGCGTCAAGGTGCATGAGAGCGTACTGCGTATCGAGGATTTCCACGCAGCGGATGAAGTATTCCTGACCGGCAATCTGGCCAAGGTCACACCGGTCATTGCCTTTGATGACACGCAATACGAAATCGGTCCTGTCACGCAACAGGCGCGTAGCGCCTACATGGATTGGGCTCACTCATGAAGATGTTGCCGCTGGGTCGGACAGAGACACAGGTCAGCCAGATCTGCCTGGGCAGCATGACCTGGGGAACGCAGAATACGTTCGCCGAGGCTGCCGAGCAGATCGACTGCGCGCTGGAGCATGGTGTCAATTTCATCGATACCGCCGAGATGTATCCGACCACGCCTTTGACGGCGGAGACGCTGGGCGATACCGAAACCATCATCGGGCAGTGGGTGGCGCAGTCGGGCAAGCGTGATCAGATGGTGCTGGCCACCAAGGTGACAGGCAAGGGCAAGGAGTGGATGTACGGCGGCAAGGACATCACCCCCGAGAAGATCCGGGTATCTGTAGAGCGCAGCCTGAAGCGACTGCAGACCGATCGCATCGATCTCTATCAGTTGCACTGGCCGAATCGTGGCAGCTATGCCTTTCGCCAGAACTGGACCTACGATCCGACGGCTCAGAAGACGGATGAAGTGCTGGAGAACATGCATGAGGTGCTGCGCGAACTGGATGCGCAGGTCAAGGCCGGTCGCATTCTGCATGTCGGTCTGTCGAATGAAAGTGCCTGGGGCACCGCGCAGTATCTGGCCATCGCCGAGCGCGAGAATCTGCCACGCATGGTCAGCATCCAGAACGAATACAATCTGATGAATCGCCTGTTCGATCTGGACATGGCGGAACTGTCGCATCATGAGAACGTCGGACTGCTGACCTATTCGCCGCTGGCGGCCGGCATGCTGAGCGGTAAATACAGTGACGGTAATGTGCCCGAAGGTTCCCGTCGCAGCATGAATGATGCGCTGGGCGGTCGTTACAGCGAGCGTAGTGCCGCAGTCTGCAACCGCTATGTGGCTCTGGCACGTGAGCATGGTCTGGATCCGTCGCAGATGGCGCTGGCCTTCTGCATGGCACGGCCGTTCATGACGTCCACCATCATTGGTGCAACCACCATGGAGCAGCTTCGCAACAACCTTGCGGCAGCCTCACTCGAGCTCAGCGATGAGGTCAAGGCGGGTATCCATGCCATTTATCTTGATCACCCGGTACCCATGTAAGTCCCATGAATAAAACTGAAAGCAATCCTGTCATCGATCTGTTGCATGCCCACCGTTCGATTCGCAAGTTCGAGGATCGGGTCGTCGAGGACGATGTGGTACGCGAGATCGTGGCCTGTGGCCAGGCGGCGGCAACGTCCAGCAATGTGCAGGCGGTCAGCGTCATTCAGGTGAAATCACCGGAAAAACGCCAACGTCTGGCTGAGCTGGCCGGTGGCCAGGCTTATGTCGCCAGCGCCGGGGCTTTCCTGGTGTATTGCGCCGATCTGCATCGGCCGGCTGCGGCCTGTGCGTCCCAGGGCGGTGAGTTCGAACCGGGCATGACCGAGCATTTCATGATTGCCACCATCGATGTCGCCTTGTCGGCACAGACGGCGGTGATTGCAGCCGAGTCTCTGGGCCTGGGTATCTGCTACATCGGAGGCCTGCGCAACAACCCGGCCGAGGTCGCCGAGCTGCTGGGCCTGCCCGAGCAGGTGTATCCGGTATTCGGGCTGTGCCTGGGCTACCCGGCGCAGGATCCGGAAGTCAAACCACGTCTGGCTGTGGATGCCGTGCTGATGCAGGAAGTCTATGACACTGAATCGCAGTCCGCGCATGTGGCAGCCTACGATGAAGCCCTGTCGCAGTACTACCAGTCGCGCACCGGTGGCAACAAGGACAGCAACTGGAGTCGGGAGATGAAGGCGCTGGTCGGCAAGGAATCACGGCCGCATATGCGTGGCTTCCTGGCCGATCGTGGCTTCACGATGCGCTGAGGCCTGCCTGTCGCTGCGATGCGCGTCAGGCGTGTCGCAGCGATTGTCCCTTGTCATCAAAGCCATGCAGATGTGGCAGATCGAGATGCAGTCCCAGCGGTACGCCGGGTTTCAGGCTTGTATTACCCTTGCTGCGGCAGAGCAGGCGTCCGGCACCGGGTACCTGAGCATAGATGAAGGAATCTGCCCCCAGCCGTTCAACCACCTCGACCGTACCCTGTAGATGCCCTTCGCCAGCGTCGACCGGTGTCAGGTGTTCAGGTCGGATGCCCAGCTGACTGGCCTCGGACAGGAAAGCCTGTTCGCCCAGTGGTTGCGCCAGCACCTTGATATCCATCAGGTTCATGGTGGGTGAGCCGATGAAGCGTGCCACGAACAGATTGGCTGGAGACTCGTAGAGTTCCATCGGCGTGCCGACCTGCTGCACGACGCCGCCATCGAGCACGACAATGCGATCTGCCAGTGTCAACGCTTCGACCTGATCATGGGTGACGTACACCATGGTGGTGCCCAGCTGCTGATGCAGCCGGGCGATTTCCAGACGCATTTCCACACGCAGTGCCGCATCCAGGTTCGACAGCGGTTCATCGAACAGGAAGGCACTCGGGTCTCGCACAATGGCGCGCCCCATGGCAACACGCTGGCGCTGCCCGCCAGAGAGTGCGCGTGGCAGTCGCTGCAGAAGACGATTCAGACCCAGTACCTCGGCTGCCTGTTCGATCTTGCCGCGCTTTTCCTCTTCGGGCCTGCCTTGTATTTCCATGCTGAAACCCATGTTGCGGGCCACATCCATATGCGGGTAGAGCGCATAGGACTGGAACACCATGGCGATGTCACGGTCGCGTGGCGGCAGCTCGTTCATGCGTTTGCCATCCATGCGGATCTCACCGGCCGTGATGCTCTCCAGTCCGGCAATCATGCGCAGCAGTGTGGACTTGCCGCAACCGGATGGGCCCACCAGTACGATGAATTCACCTTCTTCAAACGACAGATTGACGTCGTTGATGACGGTTTCTGCACCGAAGCGTTTGTACAGGCTGTCTATATCGATACGGGCCATGAGCAGTTCTCAACCTTTGACGGCACCAGCGGTCAGACCCTGAACCAGGTAGCGCTGGATGAAGACGAAAAACAGGCAGCTGGGGACCAGTGCCAGCACGCCGGCGGCCATCATCTGCCCCCAGTCGACGGAAAACTTGGATACGAATGTCAGCAGTCCAACGGGGAATGTCATGCTGTCGTTGGAGTTGATCAGCATCAGGGCAAACAGCAATTCACTCCAGGCAGCCGTGAAGATGAAGCCGAGCGTTGCGGCAAGGCCCGGCAGTGTCAGTGGCAGAATGACTTTTCTGAAGGCCTGCAAGCGGGTGCAGCCATCCATCATGGCCGCCTCGTCCAGATCCCTGGGAATGCCATCGAAGAAGGACTGCATCAGGAAGGTGGCAAACGGACTATTGAAGGCGGTATAGACCACGATCAGACTGGTCAGGGTATTGAGCAGGCCCAGTGAGGCCACGATCTTGTAGATCGGGGCAATGATCATCAGCAGAGGAAACATCTGCGTGATCAGCAGCAGCACGACCACCAGTGATTTTCCCTTGAAACGGAACCGGGAAAACGCATAACCAGCAGCGGCGGCGATGACCGTGGTGAGTGCCGCGCTGACCAGAGAGACGGTGACACTGTTGCGAAAGTAGGCCATGAAATCCGAGGCGAAGATCACCGAGCGGAAGTTGTCCAGCGTGACACTGCTCGGCCACAGGGCCGTGCCCTGGGTGTAGATGAGCTTTTCCGGTGTGATGGCGATCTTCAACAGCCAGTACAGCGGAAACAGGGCAAAGAGCACATAGGCGGCTACCGCCAGATAGCGGCTGCCTGCAAGCAAGGTTTTCATGAATCCACCATCTTCAGGCTCTTGCGCAGGCGCAGCAACAAGGCTGCGTATGCCAGTAACAGCAGCAACAGGACAACGGCAATGGCGGAGGCATAGCCGAAGTCGAGTTTGCGAAAGGCGGTCGTGAAGATATAGGTCGAGAGTATCTGCGTGGAGTTGGCCGGGCCACCGCCTGTCATGACGAAGATCAGGTCGGCAAAGTTGGCCACCCAGATCGCTCTGAGCATGACCGTGATGAGGATCATCGGTGCCAGAAAGGGCAGGGTGATCTTGACGAAACACTGCCAGGCGGAAGCGCCGTCAATGGCAGCAGCTTCATACAGGTCGTTCGGGATGGACTGCAGGGCGGCCAGCAGAGTGATGGCAAAGAAGGGAATGCCGAACCACACATTGGCGATGATCGGTCCCCAGAGCGCGGTGTCGGGGTCGGACAGTATGTTGTATGGCTCACTCAGGATGCCCATGGCTGCCAGCCAGTGAGGGATGGGGCCGATGACCGGATTGAACAGCCAGGACCAGGTCAGTGCCGAAAGGAACGTGGGTACTGCCCAGGGCAGGAATACCAGTGCCTGCACCAGCTTGCGCCCGTGAAAACCACGGTTGAGCAACAGGGCCAGACCCAGGCCGAGCAGGAACTGCAGTACCACCGATGCCAGGGTCCAGTGAAAGGTGTTCTTCAGTGACTTCCAGAACTTGGCATCGTCCATCAGGGTGCTGAAGTTCTGCAACCCGATCCAGCCAGAGTCGAAGGGGTTCATCAGCGAGATCGCCTGAAAGGCGTAGGAGATGCCGATGACCAGTGGCAGCAGCATCACCAGAGCTATCAGAATCAGACTCGGGGACAGATACAGCCACGGCTCAGCGGCTACCGCCAGTCGCGCACGCCAGGGCGTGGCGACTGGGGGCATTTTTCGAGCGCTTGCGAAGCTGGCTATTGGTCTGCCTTCCACTTCGTGTATTCATCGGTCAGAAAGTCAGCCCATTCGCTGGCGATATCCTCGGCGCTGCGCTGACCCAGCAAGGCTTCCTGGCTGGACTCCAGCGCAATGGAGTCGGCAAAGAAGCCGAATTTTTCCAGATAGGTCGGCATGATGGTGGGTTCGTACTGGGGTTCGTTGAGCTCGGTGAACCAGCCCTTGAACTGATCTGTCTGAAAGTAGGGGTCCTGGTCGGCACCTTCGTGAATCGGAATGACACCCACACGCTTGGCCCAGGTCTTGTTGCTCTCGGGTGAGGACAGGTGAGCTACCAGATCCCACGACTCGCTGGCGTGTTCGGTGCTCTTGAACACCGACCAGCCGGCATAGCCGATGGTCGGGAAGGCCTTGCCGGCCGGGCCGACGGGCATGGGTGCAACAGCAAAGTCTTCAGCGTCCATGCGCTCGGCCACGGCAATCAGTGCATCCGGGTCCTGGTCCAGAAAGGCACAGGTTCCCGAGTAGAAACCTGCCACGATCTCGTTGAAGCCCCAGCTGACCGAATCCTTGGGTGCATAGCCTTTCTGATACATGTCGATCAGGAACTGGATGCCCTCGATGGAGCCAGGCTCATCGAGACGACTCTTGCCGTCTTCGGTAAAGAACTCGTTGCTGCCGTTCATGGTGGCGGCGAACATGATCCAGCCATTGAGGCCACCCGGGCCACCGCGCAGACAGTAGCCACTCTTGCCATCCAGCTCGGAGACCTTGCGCGAGGCTTCCATGAATTCCGCCATTGTGGCCGGTGGTGCATCGATACCGGCTTCGGCCAGCAGCTTGCGGTTATAGAACATGGCTCGCAGATAGAAGCCGTAGGGCACCGTGTACATGGTGCCGCCCGCGTAACGACCCATGTCCAGCGATTTCTGCGTCAGGGTGTCGCCGTGCTCCCAGTCCTTGATGTTGTCTTCCAGTGACATGAGCATGTCATTGCCGGCATACAGGGCCAGCCAGCGATCCGGCATTTCCACCACATCGGGTACATCACCACCGGCGACCATGGTGGCAAATTTCTCGAATGCCTGACCCCAGGGCAGGGAGACGATTTCCACTTCCACACCCGGGTTGGCCGCTTCATAGTCATCGACCATGGCCTGCAGGGTCTGGGTACGTTCAGGACTGGTAATCACTTCCACCAGTTTCAATTTCGTTTCGGCGTAGGCCGAACCGGACCCCAGCAGCAATGCCAGAGATACACCGACCAGCTGTCTCATCATCATGCCTTACTCCTCGCAGTTGTGTTTCAGTTGTCGTTCGGGTACTGATGTACTCAGCTGCGCGCCTGTGTGATGGCGTGGCTGAGGTCCTTCCATAAATCGTCGGCGCCTTCGAGTCCGATACTGATTCGAACCAGGTTGGCCGGCACCTTGAAGCGTTGCATGGAGTTCTCGGCACCGGCCTGCGCCAGGCCGACGCGGGCGGGCAGGGCGAGGCTTTCGAAACCGCCCCAACTGACCCCGAGCTTGAAGATAGTCAGCTCATTGCACAGACGCCGAATATCCACGGATTCATCGAACTGCACCGAGAACAGACCGGAACGGCCCATGATGCCTGTGTCAGGTGACACACTTGCTGTATTGATCTTCTCGACGCCCTCGAAGCTGGCCAGTTGATCGAGTATCCTGTTTGTGCTTTCCTGATGCCTCTGCATGCGAGGCACCAGGGTGCGCAGCCCGCGCATCAGCAGGAAGGCTTCAAACGGGGCGAGTTTTGCACCCAGTAACGGCAGTGTCAGATCCCGGATTTCATGGATGATCTGCTTGCTGGACACCACGACTCCGGCCACGGTATCCGAGTGCCCGGAGATGTATTTCGAAGCCGAGTGCAGGGTCACATCGATGCCGTGGTCCAGTGGGCGCTGGAATACCGGAGTGGCCCAGGAATTGTCGATGACCGTGCGGGTACCGTGGCGTTTTGCATGCGCTGCCACCCTACCCAGGTTCAGGGTGTGAAACATGAGGCTGTTCGGACTTTCCAGATAGGCAACCTTTACACCATTCAGCAGCTCCGGATCGTTCTCGAAGGCGCTGAGCGAGTGATAGCTGATGTCCACTCCAAAGGGGCGCATCAGTCTTTCGAACAGCCGGTAGGAATCCGGATAGACATGCTCGACACAGGCAATGCGATCACCGGGTTTGACCAGAGCCAGCATGGTGGCCGAGATGGCGCCCATACCCGAGGCAAAGGCGACAGCGGTGTCTCCGCCTTCTGCCTTGGCCATGGCCGACTCGAACGCCGAGACCGTCGGGTTCTGCACGCGGGTATACAGAGCCGTGTCGGTACGGCCGGCCATGCGATCCTCGAAGGCTTCATAGCTGTCGAAGGCAAACAGCGATGACTGCACGATCGGAGGCGTGATACTGCCGCCGCTGTCACCACCATAGGCTTCGCTGAGCAGTGTCGCCAGTGCGTCAGCATTGTCTGCTGACGATGTGTATTCAGAGTTCATCGATTTGTTTCCTGACGGCGTCGTCGACAATTTTCGAGATATCCAGCATGTACTGCACGGCTCGCGCGGTATCGGCCGCAGCGATGGCATCGGCCAGCTGCTTGTGCACGGGGATGGATTCCGCGCCCAGCAGGGGCAGGCCGAAGGGTTCCTTGTAGATGTCGTGGAAAACCGCATGGATTTTCGCACTCAGCTGCCCGAACAGCGGATTGCCACAGGCGTCATGAATGGCTGAATGAAATTGCGAATCCACCTTGCGCCAGTCTTCACCTCGGTGATACACATCCAGCAGGATGCCGGCTCGTCGTTGTATCTCGTCGCAGTGTTGCTGACTGGCATGCGAGCAGGCCAGGCGAATGGCCTCCACTTCCAGTGGTCGGCGGACCCCGTTGGTTCGCAGCAGGCTTTCGGCTTCGAGCTTCAGGGTGATGGGCACATTGACCGAATTGGAGGTGACCTCGGCGGCCAGGATCGTGCCGGCGCCCTTGTTGCGAGTCACGATGCCCATGCTCTGCCAGGCCTTGAGTGCTTCGCGGATGGTGGAGCGACCGACACCCAGGCGACTGGCCAGGGTCTGCTCCGGTGGCAGGCGGTCGCCGACGGTCAGCTGTGCCTGCTCGATCATGACGATCAGGGCGTTGATGACCGATTTGTCCAGAGTCGGGTGGTTCAGGGGGCGCAGCAACTCCACTGGCGAATTCACCGGTCTGGCGTTCTCACCTTGCGGCGCACCGATAGCGCCTTGCTGACTGTCCGATGATTTGCCTGTCACATCCTGCATCCGTCACCAACTGATGGCACAGTAATATCAGATTGTCTGACAATGTTCAATTGTTCATGCAATTCAGTTCGTGCGTGTTAAGGTCTCGCGCTTCCCGATTCTCAGAAGGTAGATTTCGCCATGTCATGGCTCCCCATTGGACTTTCGATCCTGTTGGGCATGCTGTTTTCACAGCAGCCCGTCATCAACACGGCGGTGTCCCGGATAGTGGGATCCCCGGTGGCGGCAGCGGCCTACTCGGTGTTCGTCACGCTGGTGTGTCTGCTGATCCTTGTGCCGTTTTCCGGTGGATCGTTACGACCAGGCCTGTTGGCCACGCTACCCTGGTGGTCGGTGCTGGGAGGAATGATTGGTGTCGGGATAGTCGCGGGCGCGGCGGCGCTGGCGCCGATCACGGGCGCTGCATTGTTCTTCGTATGCCTGGTGGCGGGGCAGCTAATGGGCGCAGCCCTGGCGGATCATATCGGCGCCTTTGGCCTGCCGGTACGCAGCGTGTCCTGGACCAGAATGGCAGGGCTGGGGCTGGTTTTTCTCGGCGCCTTGCTGGTGCATCGAGGCTGAGTTCGCAGGGCTTTGCTGCGCAGCTTCGAGTCGAACGGTTCATGAGTTCAGGCACTCATGAACCGTCCAGACGAGAGAGAACTGATCGTCAGCCGGTCTTTTTCAACGTCGTGGCAGTGATATCCGCAGCACTGTTGGTGTCGCGTTGTTTGGCGCTTATCCAGCGCTGCATTGCCACGGGCATCTCCGGTGATTGTGGGTCGAGCTCCAGATAGTCCAGTAATTCAGCGACGCTCACCTTGCCGCCGCCACGCACCAGAAAACGCGCATCGATGAATGCCTGCGCCACCAGGGTGTCACCGTGCATGAAATTCTGCTCGATATAGATGGAGCGATCGTCCCAACCGGCAATGCGCGTATGAATGACGAAGCGCTGTCCGAGAGTCAGTGATTTGCGAAAGCGGATGGTCGCCTCGGCCGCCACCGGATACCAGCGACGTTGGCGAATTCGCTGGAAGGTGCCGCTGCGCAGCATCAGGTCGGTGCGCCCCAGATCGGCATAGGTCAGATACACGCCATTGTTGACGTGCATGAAGATATCGAGATCGTTCGGCAATACACGCAGCGGCGTCTCTGAGGTGTCCATGACGCCCAGTCGGGGGCGACGCGACTGAGTGAGTATCAGCCAGAACAGTCGCAGGAACAGCTTCATGAGGCCAGCCAGTCTCGGATGGGCAGAAAACGGCTGGTCAGTTCGGCTTCAGGGCTATCGGGCTCTGGCTGATAGTTGTAATGCCAGCTGACGTGCGGTGGCAGTGACATCAGGATGGACTCGGTACGTCCACCGGACTGCAGGCCGAACAGTGTGCCTCGATCGTATACGAGGTTGAACTCGACATAGCGCCCACGACGATAGAGCTGGAAGTCTCGCTCGCGCTGCGTGTAGTGAAGCGCACGACGGCTCTGCGCAATGGGGGCATAGGCCGGGAAGAAATGATTGCCGACCGATTGCATCATGCCGAAGGCATGTTCGAAGTTGTCACCCGTGAAATCATCGAAGAACAATCCACCGATGCCGCGAGCCTCGTCACGGTGCTTGAGGTAGAAGTAGTCGTCACACCAGGTCTTGAAGCGTTCGTGCAGGTCGTCACCGAAGGGCGCAACGGCATCTCGGGCCGTCTGGTGCCAGTGCACACAATCTTCCTCGAAGCCGTAGTAGGGCGTCAGGTCGAAACCGCCACCGAACCACCAGACCGGAGCTTCACCCTCCTTGTTGGCGCGGAAAAAGCGGATGTTCGCATGCGTGGTGGGCACGTAGGGATTGTGCGGATGCAGCACCAGAGAGACACCCATGGCCTCCCAGTCACGGCCGGCCAGCTCCGGGCGGTGTGCCGAGGCGGAAGGCGGCAGGGTCGTGCCATTGACACGAGAGAAGGCCACACCGGCTTTCTCGAACAGCTCGCCATCGGTCATGATGCGTGTCAGTCCACCACCGCCTTCAGGTCGTGACCAGGCATCATTGAGAAAGGTCGCTCCTCCATCGAGTTCTTCCAGCTGCAGGCACAGCGTGTCATGGAAGTTTGTCAGGTAGTTGTAGACAGCGTCACTGTCGACTGCGTCATTGCTGGTGTTTGACATGATGGGTCGGGGCCGTGATGAAAAATCGAGGGTCTGTTTGCTGGGGTGAATTCTACCTCAGGCAGAAAAGAGTCGCTCCAGGGTGGGGGGGCGACGGCCATGGACATGCCTGCCGGTTGGACGTAGAGTATTCCCGCTTCCCCTCACAGAACTACTCCGGAGAATCTCTTGACAGGTACACGCGTTGCACTGATTGGACTTGGCATGGCGTCAAAGCCGCATCTGGAAGCACTCAAACAGTTGGCAGGCAAGGTGGAACTGGCCGGGGTCTACAATCGCAGCAAGCCGCGAGCGCTTGAGGTCGCAGAAGAATACGCTGTACCGGTATTCGATTCCATCGAGGACATTGCCGCAGATGAGTCGATTGCAGCTGTCATTCTGGTAACGCCGCCTGATCAGCGTGAGGCTCTGGTCAGGACCTTCGCTGCGGCAGGCAAGCATATCCTGACCGAGAAACCCATCGAACGCAGCAGTGAACAGGCGAGCGCGCTGGTAGAGATCTGCGAGGCGGCCGGTGTGAAGTTCGGTGTGGTTTTTCAGCACCGTTTTCGCGTGGGTGCGCAGCGTTTGACGAGCATCATGCGCGAGGGGCTGCTGGGTGATATTGCCAGTGTTCGGGTGCAAGTGCCCTGGTGGCGCGAGCAGTCCTATTACGATGTGCCCGGGCGCGGCAGTTATGCGCGAGATGGCGGCGGCGTACTGATCAGTCAGGCGATTCACGTCATGGATCTGATGCTGAGTCTGACCGGACCGGCCGAGTCCGTTCAGGCGATGTGCACCACGACACCATTGCATACGCTGGAGGCCGAAGACTTTGCAGCCGGTTGCGTGCGTTTCGCCTCAGGGGCTGTGGGCTCCATCGTGGCAACCACGGCGGCCTATCCAGGCGGAGCCGAGACACTCAGTATCGATGGTACGAAGGGCAGCGCCACTCTCGAGGCCGGCCGGCTGCTGGCTCACTACCGTGATGGCAGCAGTGAGGACCTGGGTGAGGCGACCGGTACCGGGGGAGGGGCGGACCCCATGGCGTTCCCCTGCGACTGGCACCGTGACCTCATCGAGGACTTTGTCGACAGCATTCATGCGGACTCACAACCGCGGATCAGCGGCCGAGAGGGTCTGCGAGTACATCAGCTGATTGACGCACTGGTCGCTTCATCACGTCAGGGCAAGCAGGTGGATGTCGCGGCCGAGAGCGCTGGCTGAGACTCCGATTTGCTGTCGGTCGTTACGGATGGCGGCAGGAGGCGCGGGCAATCGCACCGCTCCTCCCGACCGCCATGTCAGTCCCTGAGGTGGGAGTTGTTCAGCACTCCCGGGCGCGGCTGATCATTTCCTGCAGCACCTCGTCCGGGTCGCGCTTCCACCAGTTCTCGGCCGAGAAGATCTCGACTTCGTTCAGTCCGTCGAAACCCTGATGCTCCACCATGGCACGATAGTGTCGGATGTCGATGACACCATCGCCCATCATGCCGCGGTCAGTCAGCATGTCGCTGGTTGGCGATAACCAGTCACAGATGTGAAAGGCGAGGAGTCTTTCCTTGCCGGCGCGCTGTATCTGAGCCCGGATGTCCGGATCCCACCAGATGTGATAGACATCCAGAGCCACCCCGATACCCTCGCCCAGCTGGTCGCAGATATCCAGCGCCTGGCCGGTGGTATTCACACAGGCACGATCCGCTGCATACATGGGGTGCAGCGGTTCGATGGCGATGGGCATGTCGACCGTACGGGCGTAGTCCAGCGTTTTCGCAAGGCCTTCGGTCACGATGTTACGGGCGCCCACCAGATCTCGGGAGCCAGGGGCCAGACCACCGACTACCATGACCAGGCAAGCGGCACCGATGGCAACGGCCTCATCGACCGCCGCCTTGTTGTCATCGATGACCGATTGCGTCAGTGCGCCTTCGGCGGTGTACCAGCCACCTCGACATAGCCCCGATACAGTCAGACCGGATTCACGAATCATGCGGGCACCTTCCTTGACGCCGGCTTCATGAAGCTTGTCACGCCACGGCGCGATACCGCCGATACCGTGGCGCAGGCAGCCTTCCACGGCCTGCTGCAGGTTCCACTGCTTGCTGACGGTGGCCGTATTCAGTGAGAGTCTCTCTGGCGTGATCATGCAAGGATCTCCACGCCGCGAGCAGCAAATACCGCATTGGCCCGCCGGGCGGCATCTTCAGGATCCGTGAACAGCTGTGCATCATTGGCCAGGCGAATCAGTTCCGCCAGATGCAAGGTCGATCGTGTACTTTCCTGGCCGCCCACCATGGTGAAGTGATCCTGATGACCGTTCAGGTAGGCCATGAAGACAACGCCAGTCTTGTAGTAACGGGTAGGTGCCTTGAAGATGTGACGTGACAGAGGCACCGTCGGGTCGAAGGCCTGTCGGTAAGCTGCATTGTCACCGGCGCCCAGTGCCGACAATGCCCGGGCAGCCGCTCCGGCAATGGGGTCGAATATTCCCAGCAAGGCATGCGAATAGCCGTCCTCATCACCCTGGATGAGATCCGGGTAGTTGAAGTCGTCACCGGTGTACATCTTCACACCCTCCGGCAGACGATTGCGCATGTGGATTTCCTTGTCTGCCGAGAGCAGGGAGATCTTGATGCCGTCGATGTTGGCAGCGTTGTCCTTGAGGATCTCGAGGCAGGTGGCCATGGCCGTCATGTGATCGTCCGAGCCCCAATAACCTTTCAGAGCCGGGTCGAACATCTCACCCAGCCAGTGCAGGATGGCCGGTTGCTTGAGCCCGCCGAGGACGCGTGCGTAGACCTTGGCGTAATCGTCCGGTCCGGTCGCGACGGCCGTCAATGCCCGGGAGGCCATCAGAATCACCCGGCTGCCAGTGGCCTCGATGGCTTCGCACTGCATCTCATAGGCTGCAATGACATCATCGATGGTCAGCTCAGGCGTTATGTCCAGATGATCGGTGCCCGCGCCACTGGCGATCAGATGCCCACCGGACTTGGCCATCTCCATGCTGCGCTGAACCAGTTCCAGCGAGGTTTCCCAGCTGAGTCCCATGCCACGTTGTGCCGTGTCCATCGCCTCGGCCACACCCAGGCCGATGCTCCACAGGTATTCACGGTAGGCCAGTGTGCGGTCCCAGTCGACAGCGGTATCGATCCACGGATCGTTGTCAGCCAGCGGGTCGCACACGACATGCGCGGCCGCATAGCCGATACGATTCCACTGGCCGCCAGCGGCTGCCGGTCTGGGACCGGCAAGCAGCGTGACCGGCTCCAGAGCGCCGCCGTTGACGGGAAGCTTGATGGTGACAGACATGGCTTATCCCTCCAGTGATGGTACGTCTATCCAGCGGCGCTCTTTCCAGCTCTGGTGGCCCAGTTCTGCCAGCTGCACGCCTTTGGCACCTTCCATCAGGGTGTAGTTCCAGGGGCCGTCTTCGGCAACATGCCTGAGAAACTGTTCCCATTGCACCTTGAAACCGTTGTCGAAATCATGGTTGTCCGGTACTTCTTCCCAGTCTTCGAAGAAGTTCATGGTCTGAGGCTGATCAGGATTCCAGACGGGTTTGGGGGTGTTGACACGGTGCTGACTGACGCAGCTGTGCAGGCCGGCGACCGCCGAACCGAGGGTTCCATCAACCTGGAATGTCACCAGATCATCACGTCGTACACGGGTACACCAGCTGGAGTTGATGTTGGCAATGATGCCGCCTTCCAGTTCGAAGGTGGCATAGGCCGCATCATCGGCGTCGGCCTTGTAGTGTTCACCGTTCTCGTCCCAGCGATCGGGTATATGCACGGCGCCGGTGCAGGAAACCGACTTGACCGGGGCAAAGACATTGTCCAGAACATAACGCCAGTGGCACAGCATGTCGGAAATGATGCCGCCGCCATCGGCTGCGCGGTAGTTCCAGCTGGGGCGTTGTGCCGGCATCCAGTCGCCTTCGAATACCCAGTAGCCGAATTCGCCACGAACCGACAGGATCTTGCCGAAAAAGCCGCTGTCACGCAGCCGCTTCAGTTTCAACAGACCCGGAAGGTCCAGCTTGTCATGCACGATGCCGTTCTTCACGCCCTTGGATTTGGCGTAGTTGGCGATTTCCAGTGCCTGCTCCAGCTTCTCGGAAATGGGCTTTTCGCAATAGATATGCTTGCCGGCATCGATGGCCTGGCGCAGCAGTTCGGGCCGCAACTGAGTGGATGCTGCATCGAAGAACAGGGTGTCATCAGGGTTGGCCAGAGCGGCTGCCATGTCAGTGGTATATCGCTCGATGCCGTGTGCCTTGGCAAGTTCGGCAATCTTGGCTTCATTGCGTCCGACGATGATGGGGTCCGGCATCAGGCGTGTGCCATTGCTGAGTAATACGCCTCCCTGATCGCGAATTGCCAGTACCGATCGAATGAGATGCTGGTTCATGCCCATGCGGCCGGTGACCCCGTGCATGATGATACCGATGCGTTGCTGCGTCATAGTATGGTTCTCTGAGGTTTGCTGAATGAATCAGGGTTGTAGAAAGCGGATGACCATCTCTTCGGCGTCCTGTCGGCGCTGGTCCAGCCAGGCGTCATCGTCAACCGGTTTGTTGAACACCACGCGCAGCGTGTGCGCATTGGATATCGGGAAGTAGCACAGTGAGGCGATGGTGATATACAGATCCACGGGGTCGATACCCTGGCGGAAGATGCCTTCGTCCTGGCCACGTTTGAGGATGATTTTCAGCTCCTGCACCAGGCGTGACTGGATCTCGCTGACATCATGAATCTTGGCGATGGTGGTACCGCGATGCAGATTCTCGGTGTTGAGCATGGAGATGAACCAGGGCTTGGACTTGAAGTGATTCAAGGTGAAGCTCACCAGAGCTCGTATGGCCTCTTCCGGAGACTTGTGCTCCAGGTCCAGTTCCTGCTCACCCGCCCGTATCTGAATGTAGGCTTCGCGCAAGGCGGCTGCGTACAGATCATCCTTGTCGCCGTAATAGCTGTAGATCATGGGTTTCGAGACACCGGCGGCCGCCGCAATGGTGTCGATGCGTGCTCCGGAAAACCCCTTCTCGGAGAACTCCACCAGCGCGGCATCCAGAATCATCCGGCGCGAGAGTTCGGCATCTCGCCGACCTGTGTTGGTCTTGGTTTTCACTTTCACGACTCATCCTGCGCGAGTGTCTCTCGCTTGCCGGGCAGCAGGCGAGCAAGGCTGCGGCGAACCGCGGGAATGCTGAGAAGAATCGAGACGCCGATGATCAGCGCAAAGGTGGCCGAGATGGGACGCATGAAAAAGGGCGACAGGTCACCGTTGCTGAGCGTCAGTCCGCGTCGCAGGCTCTTGTCCAGCAGCGTACCCAGAATGATGCCCAGCACGAGAGGCGCCATGGGGTAGTTCATGCGGCGCAGAACAAAACCGGCCAGACCGAAGAACAGCATGACCCAGATATCGAACACGCGCTGCGTGAGGGCATAGGGACCGATGACGCAGAGTGTGAAGACAATCGGCATCAGCAATTCACGGGGTACCTTGAGAATCTTGATGAATACGCGAGTCAGGGACAGTCCGAATACAGCGATGGCCACCGTGGCCAGCACCAGCATGGCTGCGATGTTGTATATGAAGTCCGGCTGTTCGATCATGATCATGGGTCCCGGGCGGATGCCATGAATGAACAATGCGGCAATCAGTACGGCTGCGGGTGCCGAGCCGGGTACGGCCAGCGTCAGGGCGGGTATCAAGGCGCCGGGCACGACCGCACTGTTGCCGGTTTCGGCAGCGGTCAGCCCTTCGGTTGAGCCCTTGCCATACATCTCGGGCTCTTTGCTGAGCTTGCGGGCGCCTGCATAGGAGGACCAGGCGCCGATATCTTCACCGACCCCCGGAATGATGCCGACGATGGTGCCGATGATGCCGGAGCGTATGATCGTGAACTTGTAACGCCACAGGTCGATCAATTTGGGCAGGGCGCTGGTGGACTCAGAGCTTGCTTCCACCATCTCGCCCTTGGGACGCCACATGACGGTCAGCACCTCGGCAAAGCCGAAGGCACCGACCATGGCAGGGATCAGTGCGATCCCTCCATTAAGATCGCTGAGACCCAGATTGAAGCGAATATGGGCATGGATACCTTCACTGCCGATCATGGCCACCATGAGTCCCAGCAACCCGGCGATGTAGCCCTTGAGCACCGAGCCGCCGCCGGTAAGCTGACCGGAGATGACGATGCCGAACAGGGCCAGCCAGAAGAATTCGAAAGAGCCGAAGTCCAGGGCGATTTCGGCCAGAGGTGGCGCCAGCATGACCAGCAGCACGATGCCGACCAGGGTGCCCAGTGCAGACCCTGCCGTTGCCAGTGCCATGGCATTGGCTGCCTGTCCCTTTTGCGCCAGGGGGTAGCCGTCGAGCGATGTCGCGGCACTGGCAGGCGTGCCCGGTATGTTGAGCAGAATGGCACTGCGAGAGCCGCCATAGATGGCACCAACATACATGCAGATCAATACAAGGATGGCGGCATCGCGATCCAGGGTGTAGGTGAGTGTGGTCAACAATGCCACGCCCATCGTGGCTGTCAGTCCGGGCAGGCTGCCGACAAAGATGCCCAGCAGGGTTGCCCAGGCCACATGAAACAGCGACATGGGAGTCATGAGGCCGAGCAGTGAGTCAGCCAGTGATTGCAGTGCCTGCATCAGGGTAACCTCACCAGAAAACCGTACTGGAAGAGCAGAGAGATGGCGCCTGCGAACACGGCGGCGAACAGGGCTGTAAAGGCCACGAGCTTCAGCTTCGAGCGAGAACCGTTGTCGCCCTCCGTCCAGCTGAAGTACAGAGAAAAGGCGAAGATGAACATGCCGGTGGCAAGCGCAAATGGCATCTTGCCCAATAGACCGGCAGCGTAGCCGATGCACAGAATGATGCTGACAAACAGGTTCTTGAATGAGCCGCGCTCGGCAGGGGCGCTCTGCTCGGTTCCGGATCCGGCAGAGACAATCAACAGCGTCGAGCAGATGATCATGGCCACGCCCAGCCCCATGGGCACCAGGCCCGGAATGCTGGCTGGATGAATCTGACGGATCTCCAGTCGATCCATGGTGTAGCCGCCAACCAGCATCGAGATGCCCAGCATGAGCAGCACCAGTCCGGTTATTCGATCGGCAGTTCGAGGGTCAGCAAACATGATTGCAGATGATTGATGGAGGCGAGTGTCAGGCGATGTCGGAGCGCAACCCTGGGGGCTGCGCTCCGGGAGAACAGCCGGGAATTACTCGGCGGGGCAGTCGATACCGATCGTGGACGGATCGACGACCGCTTCACCACGCGTTACACGAGCACAGGCTTCGGCTATGACAACCGGCATGGCGACGGCAAGCGCCGCTTCACCGTGACTGGGTGCAAAGACAGCACCGCGCTCGGAGGCATAGGACTTCATCTCTTCGGAATTCATGACCTGCTCTTCCCAGACCTGGGCAACCGTGTCATACACTTCCTGTGGTGCGCCCTTGGGAATGAATACGCCGAAATAGTCGGCCGCAATGGGCATGTCGGGCAGCCATTGGGTAACGGGAGGAATGGGGTCGATGCCTTCCACCACCAGAGGCTTGTCGGACAGCACTGCCAGAGCACGCAGTTTGCCGGCACGGATCATCTCTGTCTGTTCTGTCGCCAACTGAGTCGTCACGGCGACTTCACCACTGGCGGCTGCCATGACAGCCGGGTTGCCACCGTCATAGGTGACCATGCGCGCGCCCAGCTCGCCTTCTATTTCTTCCTTGATGGCGGCCAGGGCCATGCCGCCCGATGAGTTGACACCCGCTGTACCGACGGTCACATCGTCACCTTTCATGGCTTCGAGCAATTCGCCGAAATCCTGATAGGGGGCATCAGCGTTGACGCTGACAACGGGCACGTTGGCGACGTGCAGGTAGATCTCGTAATCGTCGATGGATGTGTTTTCGACCAGTCCGGTAATGGCGTAGGTGGCGTTGTTGGCGATGGCGTTGGCCGTCCAGGTGTAGCCATCTCGTGGGGCATCCAGAGCAGCCTGGGTGCCTTGTGAACCTGATGCTCCCGGCTGGTTGACGACCACGATCTTGGTGCCCAGACCTTTTTCCAGCAGTGGGGCCACGACCCGAGTGACCTGATCGGTAGAGCCACCGGCAGACCAGGGCACGATGATGTTGATGGGGCGATCCGGCTTCCATTCGGCCATGACCGAAGAGCTGGAGGCCAGCAGCGCGGCAGTGGTGACTGAGGCTGCGATGAGGTGTTTGAACTGCATTGACTTCTCCTTCCTGTGGTTTATGTTACCAACTAGTAGGTAATATAAATAGACGTTTCAAAGGTGTCAAGAGCGTTTGTCACGGATGGGGCGTTTTTGTGGGGTGTGCCGGAGACGCAGGCACTGGCGCAGGCACTGGAGCAGGCACGCCTGGGCAGCGGCCATCGGCACTGGCTTATGGATCGCGAAAAAGGCGACGGGGTTTGCGCATGGCGTGCGCAAGCGGGGTGGGTCGGCACCCCGGACAGGAAATCTGTCCGAGGCCGTTCGGTATCAGGCTGTAGAGATGGCTTCGTTGCCCGATGCTTCTTTCACCAGCTGCGGGTCGGTTGCCTGCACGGTCATGTTCGTCAGGGATGCCTGACCGATCAAGGTGGCAAATGCAACGTCAGCAGCATCACGTCCAGCCCCTATGCGGACAAAACCGCTGACTGGTGCCAGACGAGTGGCGTCGAACAGGATCCAGTCGCCGCCCAGATAGGCTTCGAAGAAACCGTGAAAATCCGGTGGGTTCAGATTGACTGCATAGCCCGATATATAGCGCGCTGGAATTCCCAGTGCCCTGCACAGCGCGATGGAAACATGAGCGTAGTCGCGGCAGACACCGGTTCGCTGCAACAGGACATCACAGGCCGTTGTCGCCGGGCCGGTACTGCCAGGGGTGTAGGCCAGGTTCTGGAAAACCCAGTCACTGATCTTGCTGACCCTTTCGAATCCGCGTGGTATCTGTCCGAACAGGTCGGCGGCGAACTTGCCCAGTTTGTCCGACTCGCAATACCTGCTTGGATTCAGGTAGGGCAGGATCTCGGCAGACAATTCGGTGTAATCAAGCTCCTTCAAGTCTTCATTGGCAGGCTGCTTGGGTGACAGGCTCGCCGTTGCCGAATAATGGATCGTTGTCGATCCCGGCTCCAGGCTGACCCGGCAGGCTCGATTGCCCAATGGACTTTCCTGCAGGTAATCCACCGGTGTGGATGGATTGACCGTCAGCATTTCATTGCTGATCTTCTGGCGTGGCGTATTCATCGCGGCCACCTGTAGCAGAATGGTGGTAGGGGAGAAGACGGAATAGGTCAATTCGCTGTGGATATTGATGAGGCGTTCGTTCATGGCTCTTAAACCTGTCAGGGTGAGGCACAACGCCTCAGCCCGCACAAACTATCACTGTAACGGCACTCTTGTGCGCTTTCGTAGAATTGACCCGGATATACAGGGGGCAATTGGGCCGTTCATGTTGCACTGGAAGGCCGTTAAATGAAATTACTGCAAGCTGCGTAAAAGTCGGCGTCAGCAGGACTACCATTCGCTCAGCCGTAGCAACGGTTTCAACTAGCGGAGATAAAAGACATGACAATCAGAAACGTAGCGAAGATGCTGTTGGTAGCCACAGTTCTGGCAACAGTAGCAGCTTGTACAGCAAGCCCTACCAAGGAAAGCACAGGTGAGTACGTGGACAACACGGTCATCACCACCAAGGTGAAGTCAGCTCTGGCACAGGATTCCCTGGGAACGCTGGTAGACGTGGAAGTGTCCACATTCCGTGATGTTGTTCAGTTGAGTGGTTTTGTCGATAGCGAAGAAGACAAGGCGCGCGCCGAAGAGCTGGCCAGTGCGGTTGACGGTGTCGCAAGCGTCGACAACAGCCTTATCGTCAAGCAGTAAGCAGTAAGCAGTAAGCAGTAAGCAGTAAGCAGTAAGCAGTAAGCAGTGCCAGCCTGCCAGCGATTGGCAGGCCGGCTGAACGAGTGGGTAGGAGCGGCAATGGTGCAGGCAATCAGACTGCGCTTTGCTTCAACCCACTGAGGTTCATCACTCTGAGGCGAGGCGCAGCCGAGCGCCAGATTCTGTAAACAGGCGAAGTTTGTCGGTGTTCATGCGAACACTCACGGTATCACCACTTCGCAGCAGATGTTCTTCACGATACTCGACGGTGATGTTTTCGCCGTCACTGGTTTGCCCATAGATATAGCGCGTACCGCCCAGGTTTTCCACGACATCGACACTGACGCTGATGCTTGCCGGATCGGTCTTGTCACATACCTGAAGATGTTCGGGTCGCATGCCGACATGAATCCGCATGCCAGCTGACCACTCCTCTGACCGTTCAGGAGTTACAGGGATGTGTGCCCCGGAAAGCAGCTGCACATTGGCGCCATTGCCCTGTAGCGTGACCGTACCTTGCAGAAAATTCATGCGAGGTGAGCCGATGAATCCAGCCACGAACATATTGTCCGGATCATTGTAGAGATCCACCGGAGAACCTACCTGTTCGATAGTGCCATCGTGCAGAACGACGATGGTGTCGGCCAGTGTCATGGCTTCGGTCTGGTCGTGGGTCACGTAGATCATGGTGGAGCCGAGCGTCCGGTGCAGTTTGGCAATCTCGACTCGCATGGCGACCCGCAACTCTGCGTCAAGGTTCGACAGGGGTTCATCGAAGAGGAACAGCCCGGGTTCTCTGACGATGGCCCGCCCGATGGCAACACGCTGACGTTGTCCGCCGGACAAGGCCGCAGGTTTGCGTTTGAGCAAGGGTTCGATCTTCAGAATCTCTGCTGCCTTCTGTACGCGGTCCTGGATGTCCCTCTTCTCGAGCTTCGCCATCTTCAGACCGAAGCCGATGTTGCGTTCCACACTCATATGAGGGTAGAGCGCGTAGTTCTGGAACACCATGGCAACACCACGGCCCACGGGCGTCGCTTCATTCTTGCGTTCACCGTCGATCAACAGCTCGCCGTCGCTGATGTGTTCCAGCCCGGCAATCATTCGCAGCAGGGTCGACTTGCCGCATCCGGAGGGGCCGACAAAGACGGTGAACGAGCCATCTTCGACTTTCAGGTTCAGCTTGTCGATGACGCGCAGCGAGCCATAATCCTTGCAGGCATTGTTCAGTTGCATTTGAGCCATCAGAGTCCTCCGGTAAAACAGGTGTGGTTGGTGTTCATGCTGTCGAGTCTCGGGGTGGTGCCGTCGAGTCCCTGACCATCAACTCACAGTCCAGTCTGATACTGCGCTGGGCATCCGACTTCTGTGCATCGTCTCTGGCAAGAAAGAGTTCGCGTATGGCTGACACTATCTGCGGCAAGGGTTGTGCGATTGCGGTAATGGACGGTGTCAGATAACGAAACATGCTGATGTCGTCGAAACTGATCAGCGACAGATCGGACGGTATATCAAGATGATGTTCTCTGACAAAATCGAGTACGCCGAGTGTCATCTGATGGTTGGAACTGAACACGGCGGTGGGGCGATCCGTACCAGCCCAGAGTTTCTGCATGGCAGCGAAGCCGGTTTCTGATCGCCAGTCACCATTGAAAACGTATGCCGGGTCGACCTCAAGCTCTGCGCCTTGCATGGCGTCAAGGTAGCCCTGCAGACGTCGCTGCGCCGTCCAGTTCTCCATTTGCCCGGTGATGATGGCAATTTTACGGTGGCCCAGAGCGAGTAGGTGCTCGATGGCCTGGCGTGTCACACCTGCATTATCAACCTTGACCTGCTGAACACGTGGATCCAGAAGGTCGTTGTCATAGGCGATGACCTGAACACCTTGTGACATCATTTCCTCGACTTCAGACTTGAGTTCCTGACAGCCACTGAGGATCAGGGAGTTGACTCGATGACTGCGAAAGAAGGCAATGGAGTCTCTTGCAGCCTGCACATTGCTTTCGTGGCAATACGTCAGGGTGACGAAACCCTGCTCTCGAAACGAGGTGCCCAGCAGGCCCAGAAGCTGCGCATGGAATTCATCGTAGTCCGGTACCAGCAGCCCGACCATATTGGATTGCGAGGTTTTCATGGCACTCGCAATGGCATTGCGCGCATAGGACAGGCTGTGTATGGCCTCCTCGATACGAGCCCGGTTATCCGGTTTGACGAGGTAACCGTTCAGGTGTCGGGATACGGTACCGATCGAGACATTGGCGCGTTCGGCGACATCGTTGATGGTCGCATTGCGTGGGGTTTTTCCAGGCCTGGATGTCATGTGCTTGCACCCTTGTCGGAAAACTGCAGCACGGTGGCTGTGTGTACAGGCAGTTCAGGCAGGCTGAGTTGGCCAGGATGGATCTGGTGATAACGCAACTGAGAGAATCTGCTGAGTGGCAAGTTGGTTGCAGACATCAGCTTATTCCTTGGAGCCGGAGCGCGTGGAAGCGCCGGCGGTAAAATAGCGTTGAAAAACGATGAAAATGATCAGTGGCACCACCGTGGTCACGATGGCGGCAACGGCCACCTGATCCCAGTTTCTGTCGTAGACCCCCTGGATTCTGGCCAGCAGAGCGGTGAGTGGCAGCTCTTCACGCAGGTAGACAACGGGCAGTAACAGGCCGTTCCAGGTCCACAGGAACTGCAGGATGCCGACCGCCGCAATCGGGGTCAGTGAGTTTGGCAGGACTATGTAGAAGAAGCGTGCGATGGGGCCGCAGCCATCAACCTGAGCGGCTTCGATCAGTTCACGAGGAAAGTCATCCAGGTAGCTCTTGACCAGATAGACAGCCCAGGCGAAGGACATGCCGGCAAACGGGATGATGACCGCCCAGATATTGTCGATAAGCCCGAGCTTGCGCCACAGCACGAACAGAGGAATGACCACGACCTGGCTGGGCAGCACAAAGGCATTGATGACAATGATCAGCATGACGCGCCGGAAACGGAACTGCAGGAAATGGAAGGCGTAGGCCGCCATGGGGGCAAAGATCATGGGAATGAGCGTGGAGATCACGGAGATCTTGACCGATACCCAGAAGGCGTAGGCCAGCGGATACTTGTCCCAGACGGTTCGCCACGCATCCAGTGTCAGCGTGAATTGCTCGATATTCCACCAACCCAGAGAGATTTCGCTCAGGGGGCGAATCGATGTGACAACGATGCCGACAATGGGGATGATCCAGAGAAACGCCACGGCCCCGACCAGCCATGTTGCCCAGGGAGAGGACTTGCCGATCATGGCATCGTTGTTCTGAGCGGCGCTCATCGGGCAGCCTCCGTTCGCTTGATGATGACGGGAATGGATACCAGTAGAACACCGAGCAGCAGGATGACGGTGCTGGCGGCACCGTAACCGAGCTTGAAATTCTGCATCGATTCGCGGTACATGAAGTAACCCACGGTTTCAGTGCTCCTGACCGGACCTCCACTGGTGAGTATGAAAATCAGGTCGAACGCTTTCAGGCTACTGAGCAGGTTGATGAAAATGGCAACCCTGACACCGGGCAGAGACAAGGGCATGACGATATGGCGCAGCATGGAGTACGGTTTGGCGCCATCGACATAGGCAGCCTCGAACAGGTTTTTCGGGATTGCCTGGATGGAGGCAAAACAGGTCATCAGCGGCAGACCGACCTGGGTCCAGACATAGGCGGCAATGACTGCCCACAAAGCCGTGGAAGGGTCTCCCAGCCAGGGGTTCTGCCAGGCATCCAGTCCAACGCTTCCCAGCAAGGCATTCAACAGACCCACGTCAGGGCGGTAGATCCCTAGCCACATGAATCCGCTGACAGCTTCGGATACACCGTAAGCGGCAAAGATCATCACCCGGAAGGGCAGGGTTCTGCCGGGTGAAAGTGAACACAGCATGGCCAGCATCCAGCCGATGGCAACCGAGACGAAAGTGGATGTCAGAGTCCACTTCACCGTGGCGACCATGGCGGTGGTGAAGTTGTCGTCGGAAAACAGCTTGAAGTAGTTCTGCAAGCCGACATAGGTCGGTTTGCCCAGGCCGCGAATATCGTAGAAACTCAAGCGAATCGTCTCGATCAGTGGATACACCACCGATACCAGGAAGAACAGCAGTAGCGGCAACAACAGCAGCCACGCCGCCGGGGTGTCCCCCATTGGCGTGCGTCTGGCTGCGCTCGCCAACAAGGCGCTCACCCTGGCATTTGCGGGATCCTGCGCTACGCGGGGCAGATCTGCTGCCCCGGTTTCGGTTGAGGTGGACATCGCCATGGGCTTATGGGTAGGCGTCCGCAGCTACTTTTTCGAGAGCTGCCGTGACAGCGTCAATGGTCTCATCAGACGGGTCCTGCAGGAATTTCTGCAACTGCACCCGGTACTCCCCGCCCAGGTCGCCGGGAAGCAGGTCACCCAGAACGAACTGCAGGGACCTTGCATTGGAGACTTCTTCCACCGATTTGGCGATAACCGGATCGTAAAGGCTGGTGTCGGCATTGGCGGACGGAGAGGCGAGGCCGTATTCGGTCATGATGGCGGTGGCATCTGCCGAGAGCAGGTACACCATGAATGCCGTGGCGGCCTCCTTGTTCTTCACCGTTGACAACAGGTTCAGCTCCTTGGCATCGACCATGGAAGTGTCGTCATGACCCATGCCCAGTGCCGGGAACTGCATGATGGTGTAGTCCTCTCCGGGCGTCTCGCCATACTCCTGGTTGGCGCGTGTATTGAGCCACATGCCCATCAGTACGTAGGCGGAGTCACCGGTTTTCAGCGCGGCATCCACCGAGTTGTCCCAGTCCGTGGCCAGCATGGTGTTGGGCTCGTCGCAGCAATTGGCCTGCAACAGTTCCTGCCACTTGCGCAAAGCAGTCTTGACGGCGTCATCTGTCCACGGGATCTCGTGGTTGGCCAGCCTGGTGGCTGTCTCGACACCGGCGACGCGGATCAACAGGGACTCGAACCATTCGGCATGCGCCCAGACCTTGGCCGGAACCGACATGGGCGTGATGTCGTTCTCGAGGAGGGGGGCGAAAGTTGCCTTGAATTCATCCCAGGTTTCGGGCTCGGCGCTGATGCCGGCTTTCTCGAAGGTATCGGTGCGGTACCAGATACCGGAACGATCCCCGAAGGTGTAGGTGACCCCGTAGTTGCTGCCGTCGATCACCGACAGATCGCGCCAGGCCTCGGAGAGTACTTCGTCGAGTCCGTTCTCCTGCCAGACGTCATCTACCGGCAGCAGCAAGTCGGCATCGACCAATTCCTGGCGGAACGCTGGCCAGGTGTTGATCAGCAGGTCAGCCTGCTCACCACCCAGAATGACCTGGCGTATTCCGCCACGTGCATCACCTGTGGCCTGAGGCACGATGTTGCGGAAGTTGACCTCGGGATTCTTCGCGACGAAGTCATCCTCCAGCTTCTGCATCATTTCGCCTTGTGCGCCGCCCAGCCAGTTGATCATGACCAGGTCGCCGCTCAATTCCGCGGCGTTTGCCATTCCGGCTGCGGTGCTGAGTACAGCTCCTCCCAGGACAGTCTTCACGAATTTGTAGCTTGTTGATTTCATGGAATTATCGGGCTCCTCTGAGTGAAAAATACGCCGCGTGGTGTCAGCGTGAACAGTGCGTGGTTATGAAAATTCAAGTAATTGAAACGTTATGAATTGAAACGTTACAATTTTGGATTGAACAATTCAAGTGTTTTGTCTGATTTATCGGAAGGAGGGCGGAGGGGGTGGCTTCTGGGCCTTTTCATTTCATCCGAAGCGCTATGAAACAAGTTCCTGAAAAACAGGTAATCCAGCCATTGCCAACCCCTGCGTGCGAGCGCATGATCCGCGCTCCTGATAGCCCACCAACCCCCATCGCCAGAGCGATTAATGAAAGCCCTCCGAAGCACTTCACTGACTGTTGCCATCACCTGCATACTGGCAATCAGCGGTTGTAGTACATCCAGTGAAACCGCTGCTCCCTTGACGCTGAATTCGGAAGCTGCACTGGATGGAACAGTGAGCCAGGCCGCGGATACGGAGCCGGTGACCTTGCAAGGGACAGGCGTGTTGAAGCTGGATGCCGACTATCCTTCCATGCTGGAAGCATTGGCGGGCTATCGTCTGGAGTCACAGGCAGAAGAGGTGATGCTGCTGGGTGACAGTGCTGCGTTGTCAGCCATTGGCAGCACCTTGCTTGAGGCTGGCACATTCAACGTGCTGGATCGGGATGAGACCTTGACACCGGCGCTTGTCAGGACTTCCTACAGCTGCCAGTCAGGCGGCGAGATGATCATCGAGAGTGGCAGCCTGATTCTGGATGAAGAGGAATATACACACCGGGTATCGCTGGACAACTACCACTTTGATCAGTGCCGCACAGAGATGGATGGCGAGCAGGTGTTCAATGGTTCTCTGAGTGTGCTCGATGACTACGTATCAGGCCGTCATTTTTCGGTAAGACGTGCAAATCACGCCTGGACGGATTTCGCGTGGCAACAGGGCAGTGGCATCAATATCAGCAGCAACGCTGGCATTGAAATGTACAACTTCAACTCCTTCGATTCGCAGCAGTACCGCAATGCCAGCATCGGGGAATTCTCGATGACTCGTGGCAGCGAGATTGTCGAGCAGGTGGTTGACGGTGAATTCAGACAGACCGCTGAATCGTCTGCCAATGGTGGCATCAACGA
>CBDUIJ010000003.1:0-53470 GCA_965367215.1 uncultured Granulosicoccus sp. | reverse complement strand
GGCAAGCCTACTCCCTGAACCGCCCCAGGCTCAGAAATCGCGCCACGTAGTCGGTACATTCGCTCGAGAAGATCATGGTGGAGTGCGATAGAGGCAAACGTACCCGGTCAGTGGCGTTGTCTATCAGGGTCTCGCTCTCTCGGACCACGCCATCGCTGTCATCGCCGGTGGGATACAGCAAGGCACTGAGGCCCAGATTGCCGCTACCGGTGATGATACCCAACGGCCGCTTGCAGGCAAATTCGGGCGCACCACCCAGCAAACCCTTTTCGATACTGCGCCCCAGCAGAGGTCGTAGCATCTGCGTGTCATAGACGCGCCTTGCGACGTAGCTGCCACGCACCGGGGAACCGATCAGCACCACCTTGTCGATATCGATATCCGGATAGCGATGCAGCAGATGCAGAATCACGATACCACCCAGACTGTGACCGACCAGATTGATGCGTCGCGCACCCAGCTCTCCGATCTCCTTGTACAGCGAGTCGGCGTTTTCCTCCGGCGTGTTCTTCAGAAAATCGTAGCTGACCGAATGGGTACGAAATCCGCGGGCCTCCAGCATCTTGCCCATGACCCGCATCATCACGCCCTGCATCCAGATGCCATGCACCAGCACAGTGACCTGATCGGGAGCCGGCATTACGCGTCGCGCCATTGAATTCAACCTTCGGCCTTGAGTATGGCCTGCAGGGCTGCACGATTCGTGCGCGATGAGACCTTTGCCATGGCCTCGACAATCGGCAGCCAGCAGTACTCGACATGTTCGGTCGGGTCCAGCACCACCTCACAACGCTCGGGCAGCTGCACGCTGAACTCGTGCTCCAGGTTTTCCGTGACTCCGGGAGCGTAACGCCGCCGCCAGGCCGCCGCTATGGGAAAGCTGCGACTGATGGCGTGATCATTGACGCTTGCCACAATGCCGGTTTCCTCGGCCAGTTCCCGCGCCGCCGCCTGCGCCGGGGTTTCACCCGACTCCAGGCTGCCGGTGACGGACTGCCAGAAACCCTCAGGCTTCCGGCGACTGATCAGCAGAACGTCCAGATCGGCGGTGTAGACCACCACGAGCACCGACTCTGGTCGCTTGAAAAGCGAACGTACGTGGGCACCCGCAGGGGCGCCTGTAAGGGCACCACTGCCGGCGCTCTCGGGCGCACTGCCCGAGTCGCCGCCAGCCTGAGCCGGCGGCTTGGGCCTATCCGGCATCAGTCGGCGTGGCACGAGCACGTGTGCGCAGGTGCAGATCCTTCATCTGCTGCTCCGACACCGCACTCGGTGCATTGGTCAGCAGACAGCTGGCGCTCTGGGTTTTCGGGAACGCCATGACGTCACGAATACTATCGGCACCGCACATCAGCATGACCAGGCGATCCAGACCGAAGGCAACACCACCGTGAGGAGGCGCACCATATTTCAGTGCATCGAGCAGAAAGCCGAACTTGTCATTGGCTTCCTGTTCTTCGATACCCAGCACGTCGAGCGCTTTCTGCTGCATCTCGGTGTTGTGGATACGGATGGAACCGCCGCCCACTTCAGTACCGTTGAGCACCATGTCGTAGGCGCGTGACAGCACCTTGCCCGGATCTTCATCCAGCTGCGCCTGCCACTCTTCGATGGAATTGGCAGCCGGAGAGGTAAACGGGTGATGCAGTGCCTGCCAGCGCTTTTCACGCTCGTCGAATTCGAACATCGGAAAGTCCACGACCCACAGCGGACGCCAGGCATCTTCGACCATGTCGAGTTTCTTCGCCACTTCGATACGCAAGGCACCCAGCGCCGCTTCAACCACTTCGGTCTTGTCCGCACCGAAGAAGATCAGATCGCCATCTTCGGCCCCTGTGCGTTCGATGATGGCAGCCAGAACATCAGCCGGGAAGAACTTGACGATAGGCGACTGCAGGCCTTCGGCGCCCGTCGCGATGTCGTTGCATTTGATGTAAGCCAGACCTTTGGCGCCATAGCGACCGACGAATTCGGTGAAGCCATCGATTTCCTTGCGCGACAGCTTGTTGCCGCCCGGTACTCGCAGTCCGGCAACCCGGCCTTTCGGGTTTCTGGCAGGTTCGGCGAAGACCTTGAAGTCCACCCCTTCAACCAGATCGGACAGTTCGGTCAGCACCAGCGGAATGCGCAGATCCGGCTTGTCGGAGCCATAGACCGTCATGGCCTCGGCGTAGCTCATGCGCGGGAAGTCCTGGCCATTGCCCAGGTCGACATCCAGCACATCCTTGAACAGCACCTTCATCATGTTTTCCATGGACGCCATGATGGTGTCCTCGTCGATGAAGGACATCTCGATATCCAGCTGCGAGAATTCCGGCTGGCGATCGGCCCGCAGATCCTCGTCGCGGAAACAGCGTGCCACCTGATAGTAGCGATCGATACCACCCATCATCAGCAATTGCTTGAACAGCTGAGGAGACTGCGGCAGAGCGTAGAACTCACCGGGATGGTTACGGCTGGGCACCAGATAGTCGCGGGCACCTTCCGGAGTGGCACGCGTCAGCATCGGTGTTTCCACTTCGATGAAGCCGTCATCTTCCAGAGCGTTGCGCAATTGGCGGATCACACGGGCACGCAGACGCAGTCGCTCCTGCATTTCCGGACGACGCATGTCGATGTAACGGTAACGCAGACGGTTTTCTTCGGAAACATTGTTGTCGTCGAGCTGGAATGGCGGTGTGGCCGCGCGATTGAGAATCTCCAACTCGTAACCGAGCACTTCAATCTCGCCGGTCGTCATATCCGGATTGACGGTACCTTCGGGGCGATGGCGGACCTTGCCGGTGATACGCAACACGAATTCGTTGCGAACCTCTTCGGCAAAGGCGAAAGTCTCGGCCCGATCAGGGTCGAAGACGACCTGCACCAGACCGGTATGGTCTCGCAGATCGATGAAGATAACCCCACCGTGGTCTCGTCGACGATGAACCCAGCCGCAGAAAGTAACGGTCGAATCGAGTTGTTCTAGGGTAATAGCCCCACAGGGGTGAGTGCGCATGAAGACCTCAACGGGCAAAAGCCGCAATTGTAAAGTAGTTATCTGCTGCGCGAACAGCGATAATCCACTCTCCTTAAATTGTTTGTGGACTATTCATGCCTCAGTATCACGTCTATGGCGTCGGAAATGCACTGGTTGACCTCGAATACGAGGTGCCCGACAGCCTTCTCGGCGAGCTGGAAATCGACAAAGGGCTCATGACCCTGATCGAGGAAGAGCGCCACCACCAGCTGCTGGAAAAGCTGGCCGACCTGCATTCCAGACCCTGTGGTGGTGGATCCGCAGCCAATACCATCACCGCGACGGCCCAGCTCGGCTCCTCTGCCTACTATTCCTGCAAGGTAGCTGACGATGTGACCGGCGCCTATTTTCTCGACGACCTGACGGCCAATGGTGTCAAGACCAACCTGGATCGAGACTCCCTGGCACATGGGCACACCGGCAAATGCATCGTCATGGTGACACCCGATGCCGAGCGCAGCATGAATACCTTCCTGGGCATCACTCGCGAAATCAGCGTCAGTGAGCTGGATGAGGCGGCTATTCGTGATTCACAGTACGTCTACATAGAGGGTTACCTGGTGCCGGAGAGCAACGCCCGCGCTGCCGCCGTCAAGGCACGTCAGGTGGCACAGGCCAGCGGCGTCAAGACCTCCCTGACCTTGTCCGATGCCAATATGGTCAATTTCTTCAAGGATGGCCTGAATGAAATCATCGGCGATGGTCTGGACATGGTCTTCAGCAACGAAGATGAAGCCCGTCTGATGTTCGATGCCTCCAGCATCGAGGAATGCCTCGAGGGCATGAAGAGCATCAGCCGCCAATTCGCCATGACGCGCGGCCCCAAGGGTGCCATGGTCTATGACGGCGAGAAGCTTTTCGACATCCCGGCGAAGAAGGTTCATGCCGTGGATACCAACGGTGCCGGTGATATCTATGCGGGTGCGTTTCTGCATGGCCTGACCAACGGCATGTCCTTTGCCGAGTGCGGCGAACTGGCAGGCTACGCCGCCACGGCACTGGTACAACAGATGGGCGCTCGTCTGTCCCGTGAACAGATGACCGAGGTCGCCAAGCGCTTTGCCTAAGCTACCCTCAATACCTCGCGGCTGCCCGGTCTCCCTGAGCCTGATCGTCATCAATATCGGGCTGTACCTGGCGCAGATGTCGACCGGCAATCTGATCACCAACTCGGGCCTGCTGTATGGCCCGGCGGTACAAGGTGGTCAATGGTGGCGCCTGATCAGCTCCGGTTTCCTGCATGGCAGCCTGCTGCACGTCGGCTTCAACATGTACTTGCTGTTCATGCTCGGGCCCCATCTGGAGCGCGCCTACGGCAGTGTGCGCTTCAGCCTGATGTACGCCGGCTCTCTGGTCGGCGGGGCTCTGGGCGTCATGCTGTTCGCCTGGGACCAGCCAACCCTCGGCGCATCCGGCGCAGTTCTCGGCCTGGCGGGCGCCATGGGTATCGCCCTGCATGAACGGGGAATCGGTCTGCGCCAGTCACCGGTATTCGGTCTGGTCGTACTCAATCTGGCCTTGCCGCTGCTGGTCCCCGGAATTTCCTTCTCGGGACATTTCGGCGGTGTCATCGCCGGGATGCTGCTCGGCTACCTGCTGGTCTGGTTGCCGGCACGCTCGCACGGCGCCTCGACCGGTAACACGCTGTCAATCGGGGCCGCTGCCGTGGTCTTGCTGACCGCACTGACGGTCATGGCCGCCAGTCTGGGAGGTGTCATACCCGGCTGAGCCGCCGGGTACGGCACGACAATTCCATTGTGCGAAGACCTTGTCGATCCGGACTGGGCTGCAGCCGGATCGAGCAGTTATCTAGCGCTTTCGTACAAGGGCATGACCCGGGCGGCATAGTCGGTCAGATCATTGATGCGGGTTTCGTTGGACGGATGAGTGGACATGAATTCCGGTCCACTCTTGCCACCCGACATCTGCGCCATTTTCTCCCAGACGGAAATGGCAGCTCGCGGGTCATATCCGGCCCGCGCCATGAGCTCGACGCCCATACGATCGGATTCGGTTTCATGCAGCCGGCTGTTGGGCAGACCTCGCAGATAGGTGTACACCTGATCAGCGACGTTCTGGGCAGTCTCCCCCGTCGACGTGGCCGCACTGAGTATCTGCAATACCACCGCCTTGTTGGCCTGCTCCGAGGCACGTTCGCGCGAGTGCTCGCGCAAGGCGTGGGAGATCTCATGGCCCATGATCGCGGCTATCTCGGCATCGCTCAACTGCAACTGCTCGATGATGCCCGAGTAGAAGGCAATCTTGCCACCGGGCATGGCCCAGGCGTTCAGCTGGTCCGACTCGATGACATTGACCTCCCAGTCCCAGTCGATGGCATCTTCCCGAAATGTGCCCACCGTGGGGATGAGCCGATCGGCCACCGCTCGTACCCGGCGCGTCATGGCCTCGTCGGTATTCAGGTTCCCTTCCTGTTTCGCCTCTCCGATGATCTGTGCATAGGAAGCCACTGCCCCCTGCTCCAGCTCTTCTTCCGACACCAGTATCGACATCTTCTGCACACGGTCCAGACCGATGGCACCAGACTTGGTGGTTTGCACACTGACGCACGCACTGAGCATCAATGAGGTAATGACAACGGGAAATAGGCGACGAAGTTGCATGCTTGTCCTTTCTTGATCTGACCGGATTATTCGAATCGTTCTTCAAGGCAACTTTAGCACCGCGTTTGCCTGATCGTATCCCGGACCCGGTAATACATGATTGCACTGAATTAGCGCACTGCGGTCTTTAAATGAGCGCCGAGTCAATGTTACTCTTCGGCTAACCACAAGGAGCACGGCACGCATGGCCGACAAGCAGACAGTTTCCAACGAAGCATTGCTGACTCACCAAGCCCTGATCGCGGCGATACTGGAGGCGCTACCCCGTTCGCTCGATGCCGCACAAAAGGCTCAGCTGGCGGAATTCGTGCCAGCCTACTTCAAGCATGTTCCCCTCGAAGAGCTTGCACAGCTGGGGGTCGATGACCTGGCGGGCACGGCTTTGGCCCACTGGCAACTGGCCCGAACACAAAGTGTCGAGAAACATCGTCAGGCGGTTTTCAACCCGGCCTTCGATAGCCATGGTTGGCATTCGGCACATACCATCATTCAGGTGGTGGCCTGCGATCAGGCCTGGCTCGTATCCTCTCTGCATGCAGGTCTGGATCGTCAGGGACACACGGTACACCGCATCATTCACCCTATATTGAACGTGGTTCGAGACGCCAAGGGGCAATGGTTACAGCTGGCAGAAAACGACAAGTCTGACGCTGCCCACAAGGAATCACTGATCCACATCGAGATCGATGCCATAACCGAGGAAAACCAGCCGGCAGTTCGTCAATTGATTGACGACTTGTTCAGTGTTCTGGCACTGGTACGTCACGATGCCGTCGGCATTCGCGATCGACTGCACGGCATCGCCGACCTGGTTCAGGATAGTGAGCAATCCGCGTTCGTCCGTTGGCTCGACGAGCGTCAGTTCGCCTGTCTGGGTTATGCGCGCATGCAGGCAGAGGACAACTTTTCTGCACTGCATGAGTCACTGGGCGTACTGCGGGGCAATGATGATGTCGAAGCCTGGAGCACTCAGGACCTCATGCCTGACGGACTCGACAGCCAGGCGCTGGAGCAGGCCTTTGTCGATGACGCACCGGTAGTCTGCAAGGCGGGCCATGTATCTCCGGTCATTCGCAATGAACCCGCCGATCTCATCATGCATGCACAGCGTGACAAGCAGGGCCGGCTGACCCATATCAATTGCATTGTCGGTGTCTTCATCACCGGTCTGCAGAACGAAGCGGTCAGCAACATCCCGTGGATGCGCGAACGTGTCGAGCGTGTCATCAACGCGTCCGGTACAACCGCCGAGTCGCATGATGGCAAGGCCATCGCGGCAACGCTGCGAGGCTTGCCACGAGCCATGTTGATGCAGACGCGCAGTAACGAGCTGCTGAGCATGGCCAGCGGTATCGTCGCCTTGCAGGAGCGCCAGCAAGTCAGACTGTTCAGTTCCACCGACTCTCTCGGCCGCTTCAGCAACTGCCTGGTCTATATCCCGCGTGATGGTTACAGCCGCGACCTGCGTCTGACCATCGAACAGATACTGGCGACGCACATCGACGGCATCAGTGCCGGATTCGACACCCGCTTCTCATCCGAGTCCGCATTGGCGCGTCTGCACTTCGTCATTCAGAAAAACCCGCCGTACCTGCGGGACATCGACTGGAATGCCATAGAGCAGCGTATTCGTCAGGCAGCCATTACCTGGACCGATCGGCTTGAATCCACGCTGCGTGAGAATCATGACGAAGTCACGGCCATGCGACTGCTGCGACGTTACGCCACCGCCTTTCCATCCAGCTATAGGGAAGATTATTCCGCCAGGGCCGCCGCTGCCGATATCGATTTCATCGAGGACAGTGTGCCCGAGGATGCCCCGGTCATGAGTTTCTACCGGCATATCGTGGCAGACAGCGGCACCATCAACTTCAAGCTGTTTTCCAAGCACCAGCCGGTGTCCTTGTCCGATGTCATTCCGGTCATCGAGAACATGGGCCTGCGGGTGGAATCGGAGCACCCCTTCGAAGTCCGCCGCCATGACGCACCGATGGTCTGGATTCATGAATTCACCGTGAAACAGACGGTGCCGCAGACGGACTCCAGTGATGGTGCCAGCGTCAGCGATTCTGCCGCTCGCATACAGACCGCCTTCGATCATATCTGGCGTGGCGATGTCGAGAACGACGGCTTCAACCGTCTGATGCTTGACGCCTCACTCGACTGGCGGCAGGTCGTGATTCTGCGGGCATTGTGCAAATACCTGCTGCAGATCAATGTGCCTTTTTCCCAGACCTACATGATCGACAGCCTCATTGCCAACGCCACGATCACCCGCTTGCTGGTCGAGCTGTTCGAAACCCGTTTCAGGCCCGGTGCCAGCGGCACGCTGACGCACGAGATCACCGCCCTGCTCGACCGTATCGATGTCGAGCTGGACAATATCGTCAGCCTCGATGAAGATCGCATACTGCGCGCTTACCGCAACGTCATTCTTGCCACCTTGCGTACCAATGCCTATCGCACCGACGAAAACGGCGAACTGCGGGAATACCTGTCCTTCAAGCTGGACTCCAAGGCGGTGCCAGACTTGCCATTACCACGGCCCATGGTTGAAGTCTTCGTGTACTCCTCGAAGGTGGAAGGTATCCACCTGCGCGGTGGACCGGTTGCCCGTGGTGGTCTGCGCTGGTCAGACAGACGAGAAGACTATCGTACGGAAGTACTGGGCCTGATGAAGGCACAGATGGTCAAGAATGCGGTCATCGTACCTGTCGGCTCGAAGGGCGGATTCTATGTCAAGGCCGCCCTGCCCCCGGAACGCGAAGCCATGATGGAAATCGTGGTCGACTGCTACCGCACCTTCCTCAGCGGTCTGCTGGACATCACCGACAACCTTGATGGTGCAACCGTGCTGCCACCGCCGGAGGTTGTCCGCTACGACGGTGACGATCCCTACCTCGTGGTTGCAGCCGACAAGGGTACGGCCACCTTCTCGGACTACGCCAATGCGGTTGCCATCAAGTACGGCTTCTGGCTGGGCGATGCCTTTGCTTCAGGCGGTTCGGTCGGTTACGACCACAAGAAGATGGGTATCACGGCACGGGGTGCCTGGGAATCGGTCAAGCGCCATTTCCGCAACCTGGGCATCAATACGCAGCAGGATGAATTCACGGCCGTGGGAATCGGCGACATGGCCGGTGACGTCTTCGGCAATGGCATGCTGCTGTCACCGCACCTGAAGCTGGTCGCAGCCTTCAACCACATGCATATCTTCATCGATCCCGATCCGGATGCTGCAGCGTCATTCGCCGAACGGCAACGCCTGTTCAATCTGCCGCGCTCCAGCTGGACCGACTACAACAGTGAGCTGATCTCGCGCGGCGGCGGCATCTACTCGCGCCAGGCAAAACAGATCCAGCTGACACCGGAAGCACAACAGATTCTCGGCACCGAGCAATCCAGCCTCACACCAACGGCGCTGATATCGGTCATTCTCCAGGCACCGGTGGATCTGCTCTGGAACGGCGGCATCGGCACCTATGTGAAAGCAGCATCGGAGACGCATACCGATGCGGCGGATCGTGCCAATGACGGCTTGCGCATCAATGGCTCGCAGCTGCGTGCCAGGGTGGTCGGCGAAGGTGGCAACCTGGGATTCACCCAGCGAGGCCGAATCGAATTCGCGCAGAAAGGTGGACTTATCTACACCGATGCCATCGACAACTCTGCCGGGGTCGATTGCTCTGACCACGAAGTCAACATCAAGATACTGGCCAATGCCGTTGTTGCCAGCGATGACATGACCATCAAGCAGCGTGATCAGCTGCTGGAGTCGATGACCGAAGATGTCGGCTTGCATGTCTTGCGCGACAACTATCTGCAGACGCAGTGCATCGACCTGTGCGTGGTAGACGGACCGCAGGCGCTGACCGAACAATCGCGCTTCATGCAGCACCTGGAATCCATCGGGCGACTCGATCGCAGCATCGAGTACCTGCCGGATGCCGAGGAAATCGCCGATCGTCTGGCCAATGAACGTGGCCTGGTACGTCCCGAACTGGCGGTGCTGGTGTCCTACAGCAAGATGGTCATGTTCGATGAGCTGATGGCGGCGGACTTCTCGGCCGACCCTTCACTCGAATCTGTCCTGCTGGACTACTTTCCGACGGCACTTCGCGAAGGTCAGCGTGAGCAGGTATTGCAACACCGTCTGCGTCCCGAGATCATTGCCACCATCGTCACCAATGATGTGGTCAACCGGCTCGGCCCCACCTTCGCCTTCCGCATGCAGGTCGAACTCAACGCCACCACGGCCGACGTCGGCGCCGCCTTCGTCATCGTCAAGCACATCTTCCGTCTACCGGAGCTGTGGGCATCGATCGAAGCTCTGGACAACCGCATCGATGCGGCAGAGCAGTATCGCATGCAGATTCTCGTGCGTGGCCTGGTCGAACGCGCCACCCACTGGCTGATACGTACCCGCAAGACCGGCAGCAATATTCACGGTCTGGTCGAGCATTTCCGATCGGGACTGGACGAGCTGGTGGAAGCCATGCCCGGTTGCCTCTCCAGTGCGGAACAGGAAACGCTGGAACAGCGCATCAACCACTTCATCGAGGCCGGTGCACCTTCTGACACGGCAGGCGCTGTGGCTCGGGTCGTGCCCTTGTCCTCCTCGCTGGATATCGTCGAGATCGCCCGTTCACTCAAACAGCCGGTACCGGACGTTGCCGCTGTCTATTTCGCTCTCGGGCAGCACCTGGAACTGAGCTGGCTGCGCGAACGTATCGGCGGTCTGGTGGTGACCTCTCATTGGCACAAGCTGGCCACCGCCGAGCTGCGTGGCGACCTGCACTACCAGCAACGTCACCTGTGTGCCGAGGTGGTGAGCGTGACCGACGCGACACTGCCGGCTGCCGAGCGGGTTGGTGGCTGGGCCAGACAACACGCCACGGCCACGGCGCAGTACGAAACCCTGATGACCGAACTGAAGGCCAGTTCCTCGGTCGATTTCGCCATGCTGTCACTGGCAGTCAACGAGGTTCATCGACTGTTGCGTTCGGACAGGCCTCTGGCCAGCTGATCGACGCATGACGAGGCGCAGCAGAGTCCGGGACGTGATGGTCCGCACTCTGCTGCGCAGCCTGCTGCCCTATACTGTGAACAATGGTCGTACTGCTCACACTGCTGCCGAGCTGCCGATTTCTCGTGGTATAAGCCTGTCTTGTACCTCAGCATTCAGACACCAAACCGGAGTCATTCAGCTTGCCCATTGAAAATATCGTTCTGATACTGTTGATCGGTATCATCTTCGGCGTCATCGCCGGTGTATTGCTTCGCAGCCGCGGTGCGGTATTCATCGTCAACATGGTGCTGGGCATCATCGGTTCGGCTCTGGGTGCCTTTTTCCCCTATCTCATCGGGCAGGCACCAACCACCACGGGTGGGTTCGACTATCTCATCAGAGCCTTGTTCGGCGCCTTCATTCTGGTTCTGGTTGCCAGCCTGTTCCGCTCTGCCAAGCCGCAGGGCTTCGAATAACCCTTTTCTGACTTCCAGCGGACACCTCCCTCATGAATCTCGATGGTGACTTCCAGTCGATCGAACTGCGTCAGGAGGAAGCAGTCCTCTGGCTGACACTCAGTCGGCCCGACAAGCTCAACACCTTCACCAACGGCATGCACGCCGAGGTCCGGACGGTACTGGAGCGTATCCAGCATTCTCCCGACATCCGCTGCCTGGTCATTACCGGCGCCGGACGCGGTTTTTCGGCCGGACAGGATCTGGCCGATCTGGACCTCTCCGCACTCGGAGATGTCGTCGAGACGAACTACAACCCGCTGATTCGCACGCTGACGACCCTGCATATCCCGGTCATTGCCTGTGTCAACGGGGTTGCCGCCGGTGCGGCCGCCAATATGGCGCTGGCCTGTGACATCGTGCTGGCGGCGCGCTCTGCCCGCTTCATACAATCCTTCAGCCACCTGGGTCTGGTGCCCGATGGCGGAGGTACCTGGACATTGCCACGACTGGTCGGCCTGGCCAAGGCCACGGCCCTGTGCATGACCGCCGAGCCGGTATCGGCCGAACAGGCCGAACAGATGGGCATGATCTGGCGCTGCGTGGATGACGAGAAACTGCTGGAAGACACCAGCGAACTGGCACAACGCCTGTCACGCCAGGCGACCACCGGTCTGTTCTACACCAAACAACTGTTACGCCTGTCACAGACTCGCACCCTGGATGATCAGCTCAATCTGGAGCGTGACTATCAACAGGCCGCCAGCCAGACAGACGATTTCAAGGAAGGTGTGGACGCCTTCCTGAACAAGCGCAAGCCGGACTTCAGCGGACGCTGAACGCAGGACACTTCCAGCGATATAACGCCAGACTCGAGCGGTTTGGCGAATTCCAATTGTCCCCAGAATCAAAAGTGTCGCGAATCGATCGGTTATGAGTCGTCACTGAGGCATTGAGAGCTGACGAGCTGCCGATACACATAGTTACCATGAAGCCATCAACAGCCGAGTAGCTCCCCATGGCAGATTCAGACAATTTCGACGACGAAGAAGACATCATTCTCGCCGAGCTCAATGATGACGAGCTGGTCGAGCAGATGCATGACGATCTGTACAACGGACTCAAGGAAGAGATCGTCGAGGGTACCAATATCCTGCTGGAACGCGGCTGGACACCGGACAAGGTGCTCAACGATGCGCTGGTGGAAGGCATGCGCATTGTCGGTATCGATTTTCGTGACGGCATCCTGTTCGTACCCGAGGTTCTGATGGCGGCCAACGCCATGAAAGGCGGCATGGGTATCCTGCGCCCCTTGCTGGCTGAAACCGGCGCCGAGTCCATCGGCAAGGTCGTCATCGGCACCGTCAAGGGTGATATTCATGACATCGGCAAGAACCTGGTGGGCATGATGCTCGAAGGTGCCGGCTTTGAAGTCATCGATATCGGCATCAACAATCCGGTGGAAGAGTATCTGGCCGCCCTCGAAGAGCACCAGCCCGACATTCTGGGCATGTCTGCCCTGCTCACCACCACCATGCCCTACATGAAAGTGGTCATCGATACCCTCAAGGAACAGGGTCTGCGTGACGACTACATCGTGCTGGTGGGAGGAGCACCGCTGAATGAGGAATTCGGTGAAGCTGTCGGCGCCGACGCCTATTGTCGCGATGCGGCAGTTGCTGTCGAGACTGCCAAGGCACTGGTCGCAGAACGCCGGCAGGCTCGCTGAGGGGCCAGCTGCGCGAAGCGGTCATGAGCAACGCGGAAAGTCCCGGCATGACTGAACCATCCGACAACAGCCTCTGTGAGGTGCGAGACGCTAGCGACTCTTCGAGGAAAACGCTCGTGATTGCCTGTGGGGCCATCGCACACGAACTGGTGGCCGTCCTGCGGGCCAGCGGATTCGAGCAGTTCGAGATTCAGTGTCTGCCGGCGGAATGGCATAACACCCCGCAACGAATCGCACCGGGTGTACAAGGCAAGATCGAGGCAGCTGTCGGGAAATATCGGCAGATTCTGGTGGCCTACGGCGATTGTGGAACCGGCGGCCAGCTGGATCGTGTGCTGGAACCCTACGGTATCGCGCGTCTGCCGGGCGATCACTGTTACAGCTTCATGGCAGGCAGTACGGTCTTCGATGCCATGGCCGATGCCGAGCTCGGCACGTTCTATCTGACAGATTATCTGGTCGACAACTTCGAGCGGCTGATTCTCGAAGGGCTGGGCATCAAGCGCCATCCCGAGCTGCTGGAGCAGTACTTCGAACACTACACACGGGTCATGTATCTGGCCCAGGATGCCTCGCAGCGAGACCGTGAAACGAAGGCGGCCCAGGCAGCCCTGTCCCTGGGTCTGCCGCTGGCCGTTCATCACACCGGGCTGCAGCCGTTTGCGCACGCCATGGACACGATCCGGATAACCGCTGTTTAACCCTCACGCGAATCACCATGCCTGAACTCATCAAGATCTACTGGCGCGACATCCCTTCGGTGGTGACGGCCAAGGCCGGTCGCAAGACAGCCAAGGTCATGTTGCCCGATCGCTTTCAGGAAGCCATTGATCGCGCTGCGATGCGCGCCGGCAAGGGTTCCAGCGATGCTTATATGGAAGACTGGCGCCGCGTGCGCAGCCCCTGCGGCGCTGATCTGCAGGCCGAGGCGGACCAGGCTGCTGCCGCTCTGGCGGAGTCTTTCGATGCGGACACGCTGGAGGCTCTGACCAAGGTCAAGGGCGTGGCGGCTCACCTGGGCAAGTCACGGGAGGAGATCCGGCAGATCGAACAGGCCGCCGCCAGTGCCGAGCCCGGAGCGCCTGCTTCCGGCGTCGAGGACTGAGCGGCCATGTACTGGCTCAGACGCTGGTCCGTGCGACACGCTCGTGCCCTGGAGCTGACCTACCAGGTCGTGGAACGCTGCCTGCTGATCGTCTCTCCTGCGGTGAATCGTATCGGGCATTCGCGCCTGGAAAAGCCGGTGGCAGCGGTGGAAAAACTGGTCAAGGGTGCGCTGTTCGACTGCCAGATGTGCGGCCAGTGCGTGCTGAGCAGCACCGGTATGTCCTGCCCGATGAACTGCCCCAAGAGCATTCGCAACGGCCCTTGCGGCGGCGTGCGTGAAGGTGGCTTCTGTGAGGTGAAACCCGAGATGCGCTGTGTCTGGGTGGAAGGTTGGCAGGGCGCGGCCCATATGCAGCAAGGCGCACAGATTGCCACGGTGCAGTTCGCGGTCGATCATCGCCTCAAGGGTCATTCCTCCTGGCTGCGCGTCATACGGGACAAGTCCGCCGACACACAGGCCAGCGTCTCCTTGCAGGCCGTGGCGGATACCGCACGGGTTCTGCGCGGTGAAACAACGGCCGCCCCCGACGACGCTGCGGGAGACAGACCATCATGAGTTGCTTCGAAGACGAACCGGTTCCCGGCTACCCCCTGCCCCTGCTGCCGGGCCATAGCTCTCCAGGACGGCTGGAACGCACCCTGCGAGCCGGTCATTTCGTGGTCACCAGTGAGCTGGCACCACCGGACAGTGCCGACCCTGCCGCGGTCTATGAACGAGCCGCCCTGTTCGATGGCTATGTGGATGCCATCAACGCCACCGATGGCAGTGGTGCGCATTGCCATATGGGTTCGCTGGCCGTCTGCGCTCTGCTGACTCGCCTCGGCTACGCGCTGATACAGCAGATATCCTGCCGCGACAAGAATCGCATTGCCATTCAGGGGGATATTCTCGGCGGCGCGGCCATGGGTGTCTGCAACATGCTCTGCCTGTCCGGTGATGGCGTGCAGACGGGTGATCACCCGGAAGCCAAACCGGTGTTCGATCTCGACTGCATGTCACTGCTGGAAATCGCTCGTACCATGCGCGACAAGGCCACCTTTCAAAGTGGTCGCAAGCTGGAACACCCACCCCATGTCTTTCTGGGGGCCGCTGCCAATCCCTTCGTCGCTCCATTCGACTGGCGCCCACTGCGCCTGGCCAAGAAAATTGCCGCAGGCGCACAGTTCGTGCAGACCCAGTACTGCTTCGATATTCCTCGCCTGAAGCAATACATGAGCCGGGTTCGCGACATGGGCCTGGACGAACAGGTCTTCCTGATCATCGGCGTCGGCCCGCTGGCCTCGGCCCGTTCGGCGGAGTGGATTCGCAGCAATGTGCCGGGCGTGCACATCCCGGACAGCGTCATCAACCGGCTCAAAGGGGCCGAGAATCAGAAGGCCGAAGGATTGCAATTGTGCGTCGATCTGATTCAGGAAATCCGTGACATCCAGGGCGTTCATGGTGTCCACGTCATGGCCTATCGCCAGGAGCAGGCCGTCCCCGAAATCGTCACTCGCGCCGGAATTCTCGAAGGTCGAACTCCCTGGCATCCCAGCGCCTATGACGGTGATGCCACCGTCCAGCAACACTTGGAAAACATGCAATGACCGACACCATCATCAGTTCTGCCAACCGCGAGCACATCATTGGTTCGGATCATCCCTTCACCATCATCGGTGAGCGCATCAACCCGACCGGTCGCAAGATTCTGGCCGAGGAGATGAAGGCCGGCGACTACAGTCGCGTGGAAGCCGATGCCCTGGCACAGGTTGCAGCCGGTGCGCAGATGCTCGATGTCAACGCCGGTATTCCACTGGCTGACGAACCTGCCCTGCTGGCAAAAGCCATCACCCTGGTGCAATCGATCACCGATGTGCCCCTGTCCATCGATTCTTCCATCATCGATGCGCTGGAGGCCGGACTGGCGGTCTATCAGGGCAAGGCGCTGGTGAACTCGGTTACCGGTGAAGACGAGGTACTGGAACGTGTGCTGCCGCTGGTAGCCCGCTACGGGGCCGCTGTGGTTGCCATATCCAATGACGAAACCGGCATCTCGGAAGACCCGAACGAGCGCTTCAAGGTGGCGAAGAAAATCGTCGAGCGTGCCAGTGATTTCGGTATACCGGCCTCTGACGTGGTCATCGATCCACTGGTCATGCCCATCGGTGCGATGCGTTTTGCCGGGCGTCAGGTCTTCGACATTCTGGGCAGAATCCGCGACGAGCTGGGCTGCAATACCACTTGTGGTGCGTCCAATATCAGTTTCGGTCTGCCCGAACGCAACGGCATCAACGGTGCATTCCTGTCCATGGCCATCAGCGCCGGCATGACCTCGGCCATCACCAACCCCTGTCATGAAGAGGTGATGCGCTCGGTGATGGCTGCCGATGTGCTGATGGGCAATGATCCTGACTGTCTGGCCTGGATTCGCAAGTATCGCGCAGAACCGGTTGCCGGAACTGACGGGGCTCGTGGCCGCCGCGTCACCCGTCGTCGCCGTAGTAGCTGACTTGTATTTCACTCAACCGGGTAACGGGAGTATTGAATGATTGACCAGGCCATGGTCGTGTTTACACCCAGTGGCAAGCGTGGCAGCTTTCCCCTGGGCACAACCGTGCTGCAGGCCGCCCGCGAACTCGGTGTCGATCTGGATTCTGTCTGTGGCGGCCGGGGCCTGTGTGGCCGTTGCCAGGTGCAGTGCGCCAGCGGTGAATTCTCCAAGCACAACATCGTCTCGCGTCAGGAACACCTGAGCGAAGGCACGCGAGTCGAGGCCCGGTACCAACGCATCAACGGCGATTTTGCCAACGGACGCCGGCTTGGCTGCCAGGCGACCATTCAGGGAAACCTGGTTATCGACATTCCGGCGGACAGCCAGGTTCACCGCCAGGTCATTCGCAAGGACCTGGACCGGGCCGACATAGCGGTCAACCCGGCCGTCAAGCTGTATGTCGTGGATGTGCAGCAACCTGACATGCACGACCCGTCGGGTGATCTGCGTCGCCTCAAGCAGGCGCTGACCATCGAGTGGGGACTGACCGGATTGAATGCCGGCCTGTACATATTGCGCGAACTGCAGCAGTCCTTGCGCAAGGGCAACTGGCAGGTGACTGTGGCAGTTCATGACTGCGGGGACATTCTTGGCGTATGGCCGGGATTCAAGGAAGCGGTCTACGGCGTGGCCATCGATGTCGGCTCCACCACCATCGCAGCTCATCTGTGCGACCTGAGCAGCGGTCAGGTGCTGGCCAGCAACGGTGCCATGAACCCGCAGATCCGCTTCGGGGAAGATCTCATGAGCCGGGTGTCCTACGTGATGATGAATCCGGGCGGCGATGCGGAGATGACCGATGCGGTGATTTCCGCCATCAATGATCTACTGCGCGCCGTCAGCACGATCTCGGGCATTCTTCCCGAAGACATACTCGAGCTGTGCTTCGTCGCCAATCCGGTCATGCATCATCTGCTGCTGGGTATCAATCCGGTCGAATTGGGTGGTGCGCCCTTCGCCCTGACCACCGATGAATCCCTGCAGCTGAACGCCGATGAAATGGGCATTCGGGTGCACCCTCTGGCCAAGGCCTATCTGCTGCCTTGTGTCGCTGGACACGTCGGTGCCGATACGGCCGGGGTGGTGCTGTCTGAACGACCACAGGCCGGCGAGGCCATGACGCTACTGGTCGATGTCGGCACCAATGCAGAGATCGTACTCGGCAATCAGGATCGTCTGGTGGCCTGTTCCAGCCCCACCGGACCGGCCTTCGAAGGCGCCCAGATCAGTGGCGGTCAGCGCGCCGCGCCCGGTGCCATCGAGCGTGTACGAATCGACCCGCTGACACTGGAGCCGCGCTTCAGTGTCATCGGCAGCGATACCTGGTCCGATGCCGAGAATTTCGCCAGCGACACCGCCACCGTCGGCGTCACCGGTATCTGCGGTTCGGGAATCATCGAGGTGGTTGCCGAGATGTTCCTGGCCGGTATCATCGATTCCGAGGGTGTCATCAATGGCGAACTGGCCGCCCGCAATCCGCGTATTCAGGCCAATGAACGGACCTTCTCCTACCTGCTGTATCAGGGCTCGCAGGAGGGTGATGTCACCGTCAGGATCACACAGAACGATGTTCGTCAGATTCAGCTGGCCAAGGCCGCCCTGTATGCTGGTATCAGGCTGCTGATGGATCGTCTCGGCATCGAGCGTGTCGAGCGTATCCGGCTCGCCGGTGCATTCGGCAGTCACATCGATGTCAAGTACGCCATGGTCCTGGGGCTCATTCCCGATTGCGATCTGAGTCAGGTCGGCTCGGCTGGCAATGCCGCAGGGACCGGCGCCCTGATGGCCTTGCTTGACAAGGACGCACGCACCGAGATCGAACAGGTGGTTCGACGTATCGAAAAGGTGGAGACGGCGGTGGAGCCCGACTTTCAGCAACATTTCGTGGAAGCGATGGCCTTTCCCCACAAGACGGCACCGTTTCCGGAACTGGGCAAAGTGGTCGCCTTACCCGAACCCCGTTCTGCCAGACCGGTACGCCGTCGACGCGTCCGTCGTGGCTGAGAGTTCGTGAACCTACGGCAGCCAGCGCTTTCGAGTCATTGCGCTGCCATGTCGGCGCCGGATGGAGACTGAAGACAAGGTCACGCCACGTCTGTCGGTTCACGGCCTATAATGCAGCAATCATTTTTCGAGTCAGGTGCTGATGCAGCGGGTCTTGTCGGTTATTGCGATCATTGATACACCGACCCCGCCAGGGTGGATAAATCAGCTGATTCTCAAATTGGAGGCGCGCGACAGTGTTCAATTGAGCATTGTCGTGCACGAGCCTGCCGACCGGTCTGTCGCTATGCAGGCTGATGCGACGGAGCCGTCCGTAGCGACTCACACTCGACATGGGATACCAAGGGATGGCTCTGGCGCTCCCGGCTCGGCCAGCCATGGCATCCGAAACTGGCCTGAACGACTGGCCAGCCAGATACTGTATCAGTGGATCGACAAACCCCGGTTCTCACCCGATCCCGGGGCGATCGAGGCGCTCGGCAACTCGGCATCTACTCCCGTGTTGAATGCCGATAACTGCGACGCTGCGCTGGCGAACTGCGATGTTGTCCTCAAGCTGACCGGCAAGGATTTGCCCGATTCACTGTGGCCCACTGAATCGGTGCCGGTCTGGGATGCTCACCTGGAAACGCTCGATGCACGCACTGAAGATGCCCTGCTGCAACGGGAGCCGTTGAACTGGGTTCATCTGTGGTCGCATACGCGCATCAATGGTAGTGGCAACATACAGACCCGGCGTCTTGCCAGCCACGCTCTGCCACGACAAACCTTCTCGCTGACCGACCTGAAGCGTGCCGCCTGGTTCAGCCTGCCTTCGCTGATCGATTCCAGAATCAACTGGCTGGCTCATGCCTGTGATCCCATCAGCACCGAATACACCGAGTCTCTGCCGCAGGCCGGAGGCATGATCGACCCCGAGGTTCGCGCCGCTCATATCCGAGCCGAGGAGCTTCAGCGACACGATTACCTGCCTGAGCAGATGTCGCCAGTACACAAGCTCGGTCGTACCCTGGCACTCTGGTGGCATCAGAGTATCGAGCGTGCTCGCCACCGTTTCTGGTACGAACAGTGGCAGCTGGCCTTTCGCAATGATGGACCGGATGCCCTGTTTCAAGCTGCGGACGCAACGGCCACATCCGACAATCTGGAGCACAGCAACCGGCTCGATGCGCTGGCCAATGGCAAGGTCGGCGACTTCATCACCATCGACTCACCGGAGATGACCTGGTGGGCCGATCCGCATCTGTACCGGCATGGGGATGATCTGTATGTCTTCTTCGAGGAGATGCCCATCGAGGGGAAGAACGGTCACCTGTCTGCCGCGCGGCTGACCGATGACGGCCGTATCGAGGACCTCGTGAAAGTGCTCGACGAAGGACAGCATCTGTCCTACCCCTTCGTGTTCAACGATGACGATGAGATCTACATGATTCCGGAAACCACGTCTCTGCGCTCCGTGCAGTTGTACAAGGCGCAGGATTTTCCGCAGCAATGGGTCAAGGTCAAGGATCTGCTCACTGATGTGAATCTGGCCAGCTCCACCGTGCATTTCGACGGTGAGCGCTGGTGGATGTTCACCAATGGCATGTCGCATCGCTCCGTTGACGGGCGCGATGAATTGCACCTGTATCACGCTGAAACCCCGACCGGGCCGTGGCAGGCTCACCCGATGAATCCGGTGGTCACCGGGGTTGATCGTGCGCGCATGGCAGGTTCGATCATTCGCGACGGCAGTGGATTGTATCGACCCAGTCAGTTCGGCGCGCAGCGCTACGGGCACGGCATCAATCTGCACCGCATCGACAGACTCGATCTGCAGGCTTATTCGGAAACCACCGTCGGCCGCCTGCTGCCGGATGTCGGAACCCAGTGGCTGGGCTGTCATTCCACCAGTTATCTGGATGGCGTGACGGTGGTCGACCGTGTCGTCTGGCGCCGCCGTTGATGACTTCGCGCACGATGCCAGCCGTCTCCCTTGCTCGGCGCCGGTTTCTGGGGGGGGCCAGTGCGCTGGGATTGTCACTGAAGTGGGGGCAAGCTGCGGCTCAGACTGCTGGCGGCCATGTCAATGTCTATAACTGGCCGGATTATGCGGCGCCGAATACGGTGGAAGACTTCCAGCGCGTCTCGGGCATCGAGGCACACTACGAAGTCTTCACCGATGATGATGAATTGTTTGCGCGACTGCGAGGGAGCAATCCGGGGTTCGACCTGATCGTACCCGGCAACGCCAATGTGGAGCGCATGCTCGAGGCAGGCATGCTGATGCCGCTGGAGCATGCCAGAATTCCGAATATCGCCAATCTCGATCCGTTCTTCCTCGACCCACCCTTCGATCCGGGCCGACAGTTCAGCCTGCCCTATCTTTGGGGCAGCATTGGCATCGGTTATCGCAAATCGGCCCTTGGCTACGTGCCGCGTTCCTGGAAGGATCTTTTCGACGGGTCCGATCAGCACCACCGTATCGCTCTGCTGCGAGAGCCGTTGATCGTCACACGGCTGGCCATCAAGGCTCTGGGTGGGTCCCTGAACGATCTGAGCGAGGCGAATCTGGCGGCTGCCGAGCGGCTGCTCGCACGGCGAGATCCCACCTCCGTCATCTTCGCCCCCGACAATGGCCAGGACCTGCTGCTATCGGGCGAAGTCGACATGGCCATGGAGTGGAATACCGACGTCATGCGGGCCATGGACACCGATGATGACATCGCTTTCGTGCTACCCGAAGAAGGCGGATTGCTCTGGGAGGACGCCCTGTGTATCCCGAACGGCGCCCCCAATGTCGATAACGCCTACGCCCTCATCAACTTCCTGCTGAGTGCCGAGGCCGGTGCCGCCATCGCAGCCTACACCCGCCACGCCACCCCCAACAGCGCCGCTCTGGCCCTGCTCGACCTCAGCTACACCACCCACCCCGCCATCCTCCCCACCCCCACCGCCCGCCAAAACAGCCAATACCCCACGGGTCGGACCACGGTAACCTATTGATTAATATATTAAATTGACGATTTTCGGGTGAAATAACGGCCCTATTCACGTAATTTCGCCCGGAAATGGCGCGATTAACGTTCGTACCAGTAGAAAACCCGCCTGCTTCTGAAGAGAATTCAACTCTCTGTGAGTGCTCGTACCATTCAGTACCAGGCAAACGGTGTTAATCACCCCGAATCACCACTCAAAACAGGGAAACAAGCCGTAATAAAGGCTCTGTTTCCAGAGAATAATTCGGTTTTTCAAACACTTGTCATGGTCCGACCCGAGGGAGTCGGTTAGGCAGTTGGAAAGGGCTGTGCAGGTCGCAAAATCGTGATTTTTCAGGGACATGGCGTGGTCCGACCCGCGGGGGGTGGGTACACTGGGGGGATGGCTACTTGGAATGGTGTAGAGCGACGGCTGCGGCCGGAGCGGCGGGCTTATACGGTGGGCACGCTGATGACGTGTGCGGTGGCACCGCGGCGCATGGCAGGTCGGCGGCAAAGTGACAGACGCTTTGCGATGCTGGACCGCTTCGACAGTGGCATGGTGATGCTTGCCGTGGTTCTGATGCTGCTGTCGGTCACCGATTCGATATTCACGCTGACACTGATTGCCCGTGGCGGCACCGAGGTCAATCCATTCATGAACGCGTTGTTGCAACACAGCGTCTGGGCCTTCACAGCCGTGAAGATGATGCTCACGGGTATTCCGGCCATCGTGCTGGTCGCAGCCGGCAATCTGCTGCTGTTCAATCGCTGGCGAGCGCGCTCCGTACTGGCAGCGCTGGTGGGCCTGTATATGGGCCTGATTGTCTACGAGTTGGTGCTGCTCTCACTCGGCTGATGTCGCACGCTTGCTGCTCTTTTTCTGCTCACGCGAATCACCCAGCAAGCCTGCCGCCCGACGTCGCTCATCGCGTGGTGGCAGAGAGAAAGTATCGCGGTAGCATTTCGAGAAATGCGGTGCCGAGATGAAGCCGCAAGCCAGCGCAATGTCCACGATCGGCATACTGCTCTGTAGCAACAGCTGACGAGCGCGTTCCAGCCGCAGCTCCAGGTAGTAGCGTGTGGGTACACAATGCAGGTAGCGTTGAAACAGGCGTTCCAGCTGACGACGTGACAGACCGACGTGATGGGACAGCTCGTCCAGCGTCATCGGCTCCTCGATATTGGCTTCCATCAGCGACACCGCCTCGGCCAGCTTGGGCTGACTCGCCCCGATACGCTGTGTCAGAGGTACACGCTGCCGATCGTTCTGATCGCGGATACGTTCGCACATGAACTGCTCCGAAATGCGCGTCGCCAGGTCATTGCCATGACACATGCGAATCTCACTGAGCATCATGTCCAGTGGCGCCGTGCCACCCGCACAGGTATAACGCTTGCGGTCGATCTCGAACAGTTCCGGGGAAATCACCAGATGCGGAAACTCCTCGCGCGCGGCAGCCAGGTTCTCCCAGTGAATGGTGCAACGGTAGTCGTGCAGCAGATCGGCCCGTGCCAACAGATAGGTGCCGGTACAGATGGCCCCCAGAATGGCACCCTGCTTGTCCAGTTGACGCAGCCACTGCATGCCCGGCTCATCCTTGACCAGATGAACGTTCAGGCCACTGCAGACGAACACAGCGTCATAACGCTCGCGTGTCTGAGCACTGTGCTCCACTGGAAACCGGATGCCGTTGCTGCAGGTAACTTCCTGTCCATCGCTGGACACCAGGGTCCAGCGATAGAGTGTCTGCCCGCTCAACTGGTTGGCCATGCGCAGTGTTTCCAGTGCGCTGCTGAATGCCAGCAGTGAAAACTGCGGCACCAGATAGAAGCCAATGCGAATCGTGCTATCGGCAGAGCCGATCATGAGTCAATCAAATGGGGCATTACAAGCACCGGTAAGGCTCTCTGGGCGCGATTCAATCACCCGAGCAGAGAGCCGACCGGGGTGAGCTAATAGTTGGCGTCCGGAAACGCCGCTTTACGCACTTTAATATATTCCTGCAGTGCTTCGTCAACTGCAATGTCGATTGCAGGAGCCTCGTAACTGTTCAATGCCGCCTTCCATTGGCCGTTTGCCCGCTGAGCTGCATCGAGCGAACCTTCCGATTGCCACTGCTCGAAACTGTTGTTGTCCGACATTTCCGATCGCCAGAAGGCACTCTGGAAATTGGCCTGGGTATGCGCACACCCCAGAAAATGGTTACCGGGCCCCACTTCACGCAAGGCATCCAGCGCCTGTCCATTCTCGCTCAGATCGATCCCTCCAAGCAACACCCCCAGCATGCTGGCCTGATCGGCATCCATCATGAATTTCTCATACCCCATGGCCAGGCCTCCTTCCAGCCAACCGGCCGTGTGCAACATGAAGTTGACACCCGCCATGGCTGCGGACTGCAGCGTATTGGCAGCTTCATAGGCGGCCTGGGCATCCGGCAGCTTCGAGGCACACAAGCCGCCGCCACTTCTGAATGGCACACCGAGGCGCCGCGCCAGGGAGGCGGCGATGTACATGACCTGGGTCGGTTCGGGAGAACCGAAGGTCGGTGCCCCTGACTGCATGGAGATCGAACTGGCAAAGGTGCCGAACACCACTGGCGCCCCGGGTCGCACCAGCTGCACGAAAGCCATACCGGCCAGAGCCTCGGCCAGAATCTGCGCAGCCGTACCCGCCACGGTCACCGGCGACATTGCACCTGCGAGAATGAAGGGTGAAATGATGCAACCCTGATTGGCGCGCGCATAGACCTTGGCCGCACCCAGCATGGTCTCATCGAAGGTCATGGGCGAATTGGCGTTGATCAGGTTGACCACCACCGTTTTCTCCACGCCTGTCGCCGGGTCGATGAAGTCATCACCGAACAGTATCTTCGCCATGGCAACGGTATCTTCCGCCCGTTCCGGGGCGGTCACCGAGCCCATGAAGGGTTTGTCGCTGTAGCGCATATGCGCGTACACCATATCGAAATGCCGCTTGTTGACAGGCAGATCCACCGGTTCGCAAACCGTACCGCCGGAGTGGTGCAGCGATTTGCTCATATAGGCCAGTTTGACGAAATTCTGGAAGTCTTCGATGGTGGCGTAGCGCCGCCCCTTGTCCAGATCATGTACAAACGGGGGGCCATAGGCTGGCACCATCACCGTATTGTCGCCGCCGATGACAACCGACTTCGCCGGGTTACGGGCATGCTGCGTGAATATCGAAGGCGCGCTGTCCTGAACCAGCTTGCGGCACAAGCCGCGTGGAAAGCGAACCCGCTCACCCTGCACGTCAGCGCCGGCGTTGCGCCACAGCTCCAGCGCCTCGGCATCATCCCGGAAATCGATCCCGATCTCTTCGAGAATGGTATCCGCATTGCGCTCGATCAGTTCGAGACCTTCCTCGTTGAGGATTTCGTAATACGGGATCTTGCGCTTGATATAGGCTTGGGCGGTCGTACCGGCTGCAGCCCGGGCTCGCTTGGCTTCTCGCCCGCCGCCTCGTCGCCTGCCTCTCGCAGGTGCACCTTCTGTACTCATCGGCCTGATCTTCTGTTGGTCATGTCACCTGCAATAATGGACTGCCGGACCGACCTTCAGTGTTGCAGCGAACGACGTGGTCGTAACGCCAAACGACCTGACTGCACTCGAATTCAGATGGAGTCGACCAGGGAATAGCAACTGCGCACGAAATTGGCCTGTGACTTGGTCTGGATACGCCGACGATTGTCCCGACGCACACGGCGAATGGCCTGTTCCGGTTCCACCCCGAATTCCACCAGGATGCGAGCCGCGATCATGCCGGTACGCCCCAGCCCCGCGTAACAGTGAATGGCTACCCGCTCGCCGATTCGCAAGGCATGACGAATACGCTCGCCCTCGACCGCCCAGACATCCTCGAATTCCTGATTGGGAATATCCATGTCGATGATGGGCAGATGCTTCCACCACATGCCGGCATTCTGAACAGCGGCCGGCAAGCCTTCTACCTTGTTCATTTTCAGCTCATGGGGTTCGACCAGGCACAACACGCCATTGGCTCCCCACTCGATGATTTCATTGAGATCCGTCTGCAGCAACCGCTTGTTGCCAGTAGCCGGCTTGTCAATGCGCACACCCGGGCAGGCAACCAGACCCATGCAGCCGACAGAACCCGGCACATTGATGGTGTCGATGGGGTTGGCCGGCAGTGGTTTTCTCAGTCCGAATACCATGATCGTCTCAGTTTCCGGATACGCAGGTGAACACGCCCGGCATTATCCGATCAACCACGATGGCAAGTACGGCAAGGGAACGGTTCGTATTGTCAACAAATGGTAAATTCATGATGGCCCGGTAAATCGCTTGCGAATCTTAACTTATTGGCAGAGCAGACTACTCGCAAGAGCGGCTGAATAGATCTGTAAGCGTCACACTCCGGTAATTTTCCGCGCGCAAAGTCTACCCTTCATCGTACAGGACAGGCCAGCAAGCAGCGCGCCTTCAGTCCGGGCGTATCCGCCGCAGGCACTTGCGAACCCTGGCGCGCAAGCGACGATTGGCCACGGCCAGAGCGAGTTGCCAGCGCCAACGATAAACCGACACATCAACCATGGGGCTGGTGTCGCAATTGAAATCTTCCTTGTAAGTCGGCGGCTCGCCTCGCATGAAATCGTAGTATTTGCGAGCTGCCTCCCGATTACGCTGCATCTCCATGAGATGGGCCAGCGTCAGGGACATGTATCGGTTCGAATCCTTGCGGGCGAAGCCACTCTGGTAGTAATAACAATTATCTGCATCGTAGTAGCAATACAGCACCGCCAGCAGGCGTGTACCCAGATGAAAGCGCACGATATCGACAGCACCCTTGTCAAACAGCTGTCGACTCAACTGCTGGTGAAACTGCCCGAAACGCTCGGAGGCAAACACACTCTTGCGTCTCTTGTGCGACTGCCGTTCGTGATTCAGCTCAGCCAGTTCACGAAACGCATCATCGAAGCTGTCAGCTGTCTCGATGGAGGTCAGCACAATACCACCGTCCTTTTGAGCCGCCCTCTGGCTGCGCCGAATGCGTTTGGCACGACTGGCGCCCAGACTCTCCAGATAATCCGATTCATCGCCTTGCAGTAACAGGCGATACCGAAGCCCTGCCGAACGCTCTCGTACTCGGTTTTCACCACCGGCCAGCAAGGTCTTGTGCAACAGCGAGTCTTGCAGCAGGCAGGACATCTCGATCTGAGTCCAGCCATTGAACTGCTGCAGATAATCGGATGCCAGAGTGGCTGTTTCCGACTCGAGACCGGGTTCGACCAGCAAGTCTCCATACTCGGTAGCCACCTCGTCAATGTCCAGCTCCCCAGTCCCCGTCAGACGCAGGCACCCTCGTCCCGGAATGATGCTGCAGGCCTGCAGATACAGCGGCAACAAGCCGACCAGTTCGCCATTGCGACGCCAGGTGATGATATGCAGATGATCATGCTTGCCTGCAAAGACCTGCCACCAGGTGTAATGCCATTCCCAGCTCATGAACACGCTGCCAGCATCACTACGGCTCAGCAGACTGTTCCAGTCGGCCTCGAGATCCTTGAATACCGCGTTGTCAGTGACTAATTCTCTGTCCAGCGTGTAAACCGTGCCTGTGAGCGGCATTGGTGGCATATCATTACTTTCCTCGCCGGCAATTGCCTCGCCAGCCAGAGGTTTTTCGTACGGGTTCACAACCGGCTGCATGATAACCTTGAGAATATGACTGACAAACTCAAAGCCCTACTCGATTCCCACCGCCTGTTGTTGGCAGATGGCGCTACGGGCACCAATCTGTTCGCAGCTGGCTTGCAGACTGGCGACGCTCCGGAGCTTTGGAACACAGAGCACCCGAATCGTATCACCGATTTGCACCGTTCTTTTGTGAACGCGGGTTCAGACATCATCCTGACCAACAGTTTTGGTGGCACACACTACCGACTGGCACTGCACAAGGCGGGCCATCGGGTGGCGGAGCTGAATCAGGCCGCGGCCAGACTCGCCCGGGCAGAGGCGGACGCCGTCGATCGCCCCGTCCTGGTGGCAGGCTCCATGGGCCCGACCGGCGAGATTCTTCAGCCCAACGGTTCGGTCAGCATCGACGAGGCAAGACGCGCCTTTGCCGAACAGGCAGAAGCCCTGGCCGAAGGCGGAGCAGACATCCTGTGGATAGAAACCATTTCCTCGGCCGAGGAAATCGAGGCGGCGGTACTGGGAGCTGCGAGCATCGGCCTGCCAATCGTCTACACGGTCAGTATCGATACCAACGGCCGCACCATGATGGGACTGACGCCGGCAGAAACGCTGAAGATCAGCACCAGCCTGAATACCCATATTACAGCCGTGGGCAGCAACTGCGGTGTGGGCGCCTCGGAAGTGGTCGCAGCCATCTGCAACCTGAGCACCGCTGCCAGGGAACTGGGTGTCAGCCCGGCACTGGTTGCCAAGGCCAATTGCGGCATTCCCGATTACGTTGACGGCAAGATCGTCTACAGCGGTACCCCCGAGCTCATGGCCGAATACGCGGTCCTGGCAGCCAATGCCGGCGCATCGATCATCGGGGGCTGTTGCGGTACCACACCGGAACATGTCAGGGCCATGCGCGATGCCATCGACGCCTGGCAACCCGGCGCGGCAGAGCCGGATGTGGACACCATCACGCGTGTTCTGGGCGAACTCTCTCAAGGTGCCAAGGCCCAGATGGCCGGTGACCTGAGTGTTGCCGGAGGTTCGGCGTCCGGACGCGGTAGTCGAGGTTCACGTCGTCGTCGCAGCACACCGAACTGAGCCGAAACCGGCGCATCACCTCAGACTTGAAGCCTGACTCCGGAATGAATCAGCCCCACGGCAGCATCGCTGCCACGGTACCTCATGACGGAGCTCTGTCTTCCCTGTTTCCCTCTTGCAGACAACCCGTTCCAATCCATCATGTTTGACAAGCACCTGACACCCAATCTGCTCGCCGCAGCCCTGGTGTTGCTCAGCTTTGCCCTGCCCGAACCCTGGCAGGCCCTGATGCTGAGTACCGGACTGTTCGCACTGTCCGGGGCCCTGACCAACTGGCTCGCCGTGCATATGCTGTTCGAGCGAGTACCCGGGCTCTATGGCTCCGGCGTCATCACCTTGCATTTCGAGGAATTCAAGGCTGGCATCCTGCGCATGGTGCACGAGGAACTCTTCAGCAAGGACAAGGTGGAGCGTCTGCTGTCTGCCAAGTCCCGATCTGCGTCCGATGGAGACAAGACAGACTCGAATACGGACAGCCTGGGCGCGGCCATCGATCTTGAACCGATGCTGACTGCCATCGACCTGGATGCGGCCTATGACCAACTGGTGGCCACCATTGCCGAATCATCGTTCGGCTCCATGCTGGCCATGGTTGGTGGCGAAGCGGCTCTGCAACCCCTGCGCGAGCCGTTCAAGGAACGCATGCGAGGTTTTCTGGCCGATGCTGCCAGGTCCCCGCGTATCCAGGCGGCCATCGGCGAGCAGTTGGGCAAGGCTGCCAGCAGTGAACGCTTCGTCAACCGCCTCGATCAGCTACTGCGCGCTCGACTCGATGAAATGACACCTGAAATGGTTCGCGACATCATGCAGCGCATGATTCGTGAGCACCTGGGCTGGCTGGTCATCTGGGGCGGTGTTTTCGGTGGTCTGATCGGCCTGGTTGCCGGTCTGTTCGGCATGTTCAGCTGAGACCGGCTGCGACAACAAAGCCCGCCTTCAGGTGCGTGCTCTCAACGGCACGCCTTCGAATTCTATGCCGGACCAGCCTGTCTTCATGAACTGACGGATATTGGGATGGCTGTCACCGTCGGGGGTGCGCAGCACATCGGCCCGGTAATAGGCGCCGAACAGTGCCAGCGTCTGTTCCTGAGTCAGTTCATGCAGGCGGGCGAAAGCAAACAGCTTGCATGAGCCGGTATTCTGTCCCGCCTCGTTGTAGATTTCGTGATTGTAGAACGCCGTCGGAATGAAGGTATAGCGGCTGTTCACGAGCGCGATGACATCGGGGAATTCGATGCTCTCGGGCGCGGTGTTCAAGCGGTTCAGGAAAAGCTCGAGTTCCATGGGCAAATCTTCTGCTGGAGACACACTGGATAGTAGCAGTAATCCTGCAAACACCAGGCCGGACAAGGTGTCCGGCCGGATGCTCAGCGCACTCAGGCCTTTTTCAGGCTGCTCTTGTAGTCGATGGCGTCAACCGCCGCGATGGCACACAGATTGACGATACCGCGCACCGTGGTTGACTCCGTGACCACATGAGCCGGCTTGTTCAGCCCCATCAGCATGGGTCCGACCGGCAGTCCGTCACCCAGCACCTTGACCATGTTGTAGGTGATATTGGCGGCATCCAGATTCGGCATGACCAGCAGGTTCGCACCCCCACTGAAACTGGCATTCGGGAAGATTCGATCGCGTGTCTCCTCCGACAGGGCGGCATCGGCATGCATCTCACCTTCCACGGCCAGCTCGGGGTGTTTGGCACTCAACAGATCGCGCGCCTTGCGCATCTTCATGGCCGACTCGTTGTTACGGCTGCCGAAGTTGGAATGCGACAGCATGCCGACCTTGGGCACCATGCCGAAACGTTTGACGATCTTCGAGGCCATGAAAGCGGTCTCGGCCAGCTCTTCGGCGGTCGGATTGAGAGTGACATGCGTGTCGGTGAGAAAGACCGTGCCCTTGTCCAGAATCATCAGCATCAACGCCGAGATATCACTGACATCGTCGCGGATACCAATCACTTCGCACAGATAGCGAAGATGGCGTGCATAGGCACCCTGTGTTCCACAGACCAGCGCATCGGCCTGGCCTTCACGCACCATCAAGGCACCCAGCGCCGTCATGCGCGTACGAATGACATTGGCCGCATAACGAGGCGAGACACCGGCTCGCTCCATCAGGCGGTGATAGGCATCGACATGCTCTTCGTAGTTCGGGTTGTTCTCGGGATCCACCACACTGAATCCCTCGCCGACCTTCAGGCGCAGACCCAGCTCCTCGATCTTCGACTGGATGTCTTCCGGTCGCCCCAGCAGTACCGGATGACAGATGCCATCATCAACCAGAATCTGCGTCGCGTTCAGAACCCGCAAGGATTCGCCTTCGGCCAGAACCACACGCTGAGTATCCGCCTGAGCCTGTTCGAACACCGGCTTCATGATGAGTCCGGAGCGGAAGATGAAACTGTTGAGCTTGCGACGATAGGCATCGAAATCGGTAATCGGGCGTGTCGCCACGCCCGTCTCCATGGCCGCCCGCGCTACCTGTTCCGGAATCTCCATCATCAGGCGTGGATCGAACGGCTTGGGAATCAGATACTCGCGACCAAAACGGAATGGCTTGCCGCCATAAGCTGCAGAGACGACATCCGAGGCTTCCTTGGTGGCAATACCGGCAATGGCCTCGACCGCCGCTGCCTGCATGGCACCGTTGATCTCGGTCGCGCCCACATCCAGCGCGCCGCGAAACAGAAAGGGAAAACACAGAACATTATTGACCTGATTCGGATAGTCCGAGCGGCCGGTTGCCATGATGGCGTCGTCACGCACCGCGTGTACGACATCAGGACTGATCTCGGGGTCAGGGTTGGCCAATGCCAGAATGAAAGGCGAGGCAGCCATGCGTGATACCTGGTCGCCGTTCATCACATTCGGGGCCGAGAGTCCGAGGAAGATATCGGCACCGTCGATGACATCATCCAGAGTACGCGCATCGGTTTCACGCGCATAGACGCCCTTGTAGGGGTCCATGTTGTCACGCCCCTTGTAGACCACACCGTGCACATCACACACGGTTACCCGCTCCTTGTTCAGTCCCATGAACACCAGCAGGTTCAGACAGGCCAGAGCGGCAGCCCCTGCCCCGGAACACACCAGCGACACCTTGTCCAGATCCTTGCCAGCCACCTTCAGACCGTTTCTGACGGCGGCCGCCACCACGATCGCGGTACCGTGCTGATCATCATGGAAGACCGGAATGTTCATTTTTTCACGCAGGCGCTTTTCGATGACGAAGCACTCGGGCGCCTTGATGTCTTCCAGATTGATACCGCCGAAGGTGGGTTCCAGCAACTCCACCGCTTCGCAGAAGCGATCGACATCCGTGGTGTCCAGCTCCAGATCGAAGACGTCGACATTGGCGAACTTCTTGAACAGCACCGCCTTGCCTTCCATGACAGGCTTGGAGGCCAGTGCGCCGATGGCACCCAGTCCGAGAACAGCCGTGCCGTTGGTGATGACCGCCACCAGGTTGCTACGCGCTGTCATGGAGGCCGCTTCCAGCGGATCCCTGACGATCTCGTTACAGGCCGCGGCAACCCCGGGTGAATAGGCCAGCGCCAGATCGCGCTGGTTGACCATGTTCTTGGTCGCCGAGATCTCCAGCTTGCCCGGCGTAGGATAGCGATGGTAATTGAGAGCAGCCTCAGCCAGAGACTCCTGGGCTACCTGCTCACTGGCAGGAGAGAGGTTCTTGCTGCCGCTATCACTGGGTTTGTCACTCATCAAACGCTTTCCTGTGGTTGACTCTTGCCCCCGGCGCCTGGGGTGCCGGGGGCAGACTTGAAGGGTTTAGGGATCGTGCAACAATAAAGTTTCAATTTTCTGTTGTTCCTGCGTCTGTCCGGCAAGGCGTGAGAAGGGCGAATAGCTAGCTATTCAACCGCCGAACAACGCTGCAGGGCAGGATGCAGGGACGACTGAAAATGATACTTTATTGTTGCACGATCCCTTACTGTCAGGCAGCCTTGGTCGGTTCCAACAAGCCGTCCTGCACTGCCCGGTTGAATGCACTGCAGACCGCCATCAGCGAGGCGGACACGATATTACTGTGCAATGCCGCTCCATAGCGAGTGGCACCCTTGCCGGCCTGAATCTCGAAATAACAGGCTGACTGAGCATCTGCACCACCCCCGGTTGCATGCTGGTGATAGTCCACCACTCGGAAGTCGACGTCCAGACTTTCCTTGATGGCATGCACGAAGGCATCGATGGGACCATTGCCGCGCCCCGTGATCTCGCGTTCGACGCCGTCGACCTTGACCACCGCCGTCAAGGTACGCATGGACTCATCATCAGCGTCCTGCACACTGCTGTGCCTGACGAAAGTGAGCGGTGACTGCGCGTTCAGGAAGGTACCGTCAAACGCTTCACGAATGGTGGCCGAGTTGACCTCCTTGCCGGTTTCCTCGCTGATCGCCTGCACCACCTGACTGAACTCCATCTGCATGCGACGCGGCAGTTCCAGACCGAAGTCACGCTCCAGAATGAAGGCCACACCGCCCTTGCCGGACTGACTGTTGACCCGGATGACCGCCTCATAGGTTCGCCCCAGATCGGCTGGATCGATCGGCAGATACGGCACTTCCCAGACCGGTGAATTGCTCTTGCGCATGGCGGCAAAGCCTTTCTTGATCGCGTCCTGGTGAGAACCCGAGAACGCGGTGAAGACCAGCTCGCCCGCATAGGGGTGGCGCGGATGCACCGGCAACTGATTGCAATGCTCCACGGTTCGCATCACTTCATAGATATCGGAGAAGTCCAGCTGCGGGTCGATGCCCTGCGTGTACAGGTTCAAGGCCAGTGTCACCAGATCCACATTGCCCGTGCGCTCGCCGTTGCCGAACAAGGTTCCCTCGACGCGATCGGCCCCGGCCAACAGACCCAGCTCGGTCGCGGCCACGGCACAACCTCTGTCATTGTGCGGATGCAGGCTCAGGCAAACACTCTCACGGTTGCGAATGTTCTTCAGAAACCATTCGATCTGATCGGCATGCACATTCGGCATGGACATCTCGACGGTGGCCGGCACGTTCAGAATGGTGGGATTCTCAGGCGTCGGCTGCCAGATTTCATTGACGGCATCGCACACCTCGACGGCATAGGGCAACTCGGTGCCGGTGAAGCTCTCCGGTGAGTACTCGAACTGCCAGCGAGTATCCGTCTGCTTCGCCGCATACTCGGCCACGATCTCGGCGCCATCGACGGCAATCTGCTTGATGCCCGCCTTGTCCATGTTGAACACGACGCGACGCTGCAACTCGGAGGTGGAGTTGTACAGATGCAGGATGGCACTGGGCGCACCTTGCAAGGCTTCGAAGGTTCGTTCAATCAACGGCCGACGCGCCTGCGTCAGGACCTGCAATGTAACGTCCTCGGGTACCCGCCCTTCGTCGATCAACTGACGGACGAAATCGAAGTCGGTCTGCGACGCCGCCGGAAAACCGATTTCAATCTGTTTGAAGCCAATGGCGACCAGCAGGTCGAACATGCGCAATTTGCGATCGCTGCCCATGGGCTCGATCAGCGCCTGATTGCCATCGCGCAGATCCACGCTGCACCAGATGGGCGGCTTGGTCAGTGTGTTGTTCGGCCACTGGCGGTCCGTCATGGGAACCTGTGGGAAGGCCGGATACTTGGTTGTGGGATCGTTCATCATGATGAGATGTTTTCCTGGTGCGAAGCGTATGAAGGGTTTCGCGCAGCAATACACGCCGCCGCCCGCATGCGCATTCCCGGGCGACGGCTGCTAAGCAGTCGCAGGAGCAAGGGACGGTTGAAGCCGTTCACGGCAAAGCGGTACAGGGGGATGGCGACAGTGGACATGACATTCTCTGATTTGCGGCGCCGGGATCTGTCTTCTTGATAGGTTACAGAGATGCCCGGAAGGTGAGGCTGTGTCGCTGGCTCATCAGGAAATTCATGGGAGCCACGACGAATATTTACCCGGCCCGCCTTATAGGGCGGCCGGGCGCATAAGCCTGAGCAGTTGCGCAATCGTTGTCATGGGGTCAGGTTAATCCGGCAAATCGCTTCGGTCAAGCATGATCTTGTGATTCGAGCAAGGGGCGGATGAGCTTTTCCAGCCCATTGACCTTGATTTCGTACATCAACGCCAGGCGCCGCCCCAGCAAACCGGCTGGAAAGCCCTGCCCCTTGAACCACACGATATACGGCTCCGGCAGATCGATCAGCCGTCTGCCCTGATACTTGCCGAAGGGCATCGGCATGGCGGCGGCGCTGAGAACCTCTGCCGACAGGCCGCCATCGGGCTGTTCGCTGTCTGTCGTCATGCCGACTACTTCGTGGGTGCAGCCGGAGTGTCGGCTGCTGCAGGATCGATATTCTCCGCCGCTGCGGCACTGCTGGCCTGCTCCATGCGATCGGCCTCCTTGGAGCGAGCCTGCGGCCCGGCGCCGAGGCGCAGGTTACGCGTACTCAATACCGGCTTCTGTACCGAGGCCACCAGCTCGCGCCAGATGAACAGCAGACCAGAACAGACGATGACGGCCGAGCCCAGCAACACGGTGGTGTCAACGGTTTCGTTGAAAACCAGCGCGCCGTACAGCAAGGCCCACAGCATCTGGCTGTACTGCATGGGCGCCACGAACTGCGCTTCGGTGCTGCGATAGGCCTGAATGGAGAGCGTCTGTCCGATGACGCTCAACAGCCCGACACCGCACAGTCTCAGCAGCAACTCCCCGGGAATCGGTACATAGACGAACATGGTGGCGATACCGGTCACGGTGACGTTGGTCAGCATGGGGTAGATGATCAGAGTCACGCTGTGTTCGCGGGACCCGATCAGCCTGGTCACCACGGACGTGCAGGCGACACAGGCGGCGGCACCCAGACCCGCCAGATGGTGAATCGACAGCGACGTATCGCCCGGACGCAGCACCACCAGTACCCCTGCCATGCCCAGCAGGATGGCAAACCAGCGAATCAGATGAATGCGCTCGCCCAGAATCGGTATGGCCAGCAGGGTAATCAGTATGGGAGCTGCGAACAGCAGGGAGTACACCTCGGCCAGCGGCAGATTGCCGAAGGCATGGAACACACATAACATACCGATGACGGAAAACAGGCATCGCAGCGCCACCAGCCCGGGCAAACGAGGCCGCAGACTGCGCCGAGTGCCATCGACGGCAAGAAACAGTGTGAAGGGTACGAAGCTGAACAGCACCACGAAGAAGGCAACCTGGAAGACAGGTATGTCGTTGACGCTCTTGATCAGGGCATCATGCAGAGAGAAGACCGAAAAACCCAGCAGTGCGAGCCCGACACCCCTGAGGACATTGCCGTTTGTATTGTCCTCACTCATATTCCTGTTAACCTGATTTCGAGTCACAACCATAGTATCCGAAAACGTACATGCGCTTTCTCATCCCCTTGTTCATCATCGTGCTCGGCATGCTCACGGGTGTCGTTGTCTGTCTTTTCTTCAAGGAGACGGCCATCGGTTTCAAACTCAGTGTGCTGGCGGGTGGTCTCGGCGCCTTTGCCGGCCTGATGATTCGCGACATGCTGGATATAACGGCAGGCGGCGACCTGGGTGGCGCGCTGGGCGCTGCCGTCATTGGCGCCGCTCTGAGCGCCGCTGTCGTCAATGCCTTGTTCGGCCGTACCGGCAGCTGAATCACTACCCGGCCGAGAGTCGCTCAGGCCTGTTTCTTCACCAGGCTCGGAAACGGTTCACTGCGGCCGCACTGCCGTCCAAATCCGATCTCGACTTGCAATATCTGTGCATGCGCCAACAGGGCCGGGGTATCGATGCCGGCGGCGCAGACCTGTCGCTGCTGCTCTCTGGCCATGACCAGCAGTGATTCCAGCTCTTGTCGGGCTCGAATCTGCAGCATGGAAGCCTGCAGGATCTTGGGCGATATCAGCAGGTAGTCAAAGCCTGCCAGATGGCGAATGGCCGTGAATTGCGCCGCTGAACTGACACCTTCCAGCATCAGCATGATGCCTTGTCGGTTCAGACTCCGGATGGCCGGCAACGATGCCCGCAGATCCCGGGTCAGGGAATCCACATGCAGGGACAGGCAGACATCCGATGGCGCGACTCGACGGTTGCGACACTCGTTTTTCAGCCAGTGGGCCGATTCACCATTCAGTTGTGAGGCATCCACCGGCACTATCAGCTGACTTTCCACGACTGGCCGGGTCTGTTCAGCACCCAGTGCCAGAGTATCCAGCACCGCACTGATCAACGGGCTCTCGGACAAGGGGCCTGATGGCGTGAACAGCCCCAGCGGACGGACCCGATAGCAGCAGACCAGAGGCCGGTGCTGCATCAACATGCCCGGACGCAAGCGATAACTGCCGGCGGCAACCTTGGCAACGCCCTCCCCTGAGGTCTCGCAGGACGCATCGATGCCCGGAGATTTCTGCGGAGGAGACAGGTGCACGAGCTGCCCCAGCTCGCACTCACCAGAGCTGGCCAGGGTCTTGATGGCCGACACCACGCGCGCCGCATCATCCGGTGATTTCACCAGTCTCGACACACCCTGCCGGGAGCGCCGACCTCGCCAGTCAAGCGGCACGATGCGATAATGCAAGTCCATGGAGGCGCGACTTTCGCCTGCTTCAAGCACCACATCCCGCAGCAGTACGACATACTGCTCGGCGATCAGCATGGCATCCTCCTCCTTGCAACGCCGCAGGAAGATGCACAGCGAGTGATCGCCCAGTCTGCCCATCGTGTCGCGGCTTCGATGCCGGGTTTCCACGATACCCAGAAGATTACGCATGGCCACCGTCAGGGCCTCGCCCCCGGCTGCCTCCTGGATCTGTCGAAGTACCGGAAAATGCAGTATCAGCAAACAGCCCCGCCGGACCTGACTGACTCCCTCGGTCTGACCTTTTCGCACTTCGGCGAGAAAGGCTGCGCGGCGTAACAGGCCGGTTTCCGGGTCACGCAGTGTTTCGTCAGTATCGAGCATCAGGCAGACAGATCGGATGCAGCTTCGCCCAGTTCTTCATGCAGGCGTTCGACAATGCGTTTGAGGCTGACAGGCTGACCCAGGCGTTCAAAACCCGGCAGCTCGTCGGCAAGATCATTGTCTTCGCTGCAACTCACCAACATCAGAGGCGCGAGCGTTTCACGCTCCTCAGAGCTATGCGCTATCAGCAGCTCACTGCCGCGCCGGCACAGCTCCAGAATATCCGTCCCGGGCCATTCCCCGGTCATGATGAGGGCATCGAAGCTGGTCGTCATCATGAGCTGCATGGCGCCATCGACGTTCTCGGCAGAATCCACATGAAACCCGCAACGCTCCAGATTATGTCGAATGACCCGCACGACATGAGCCTGCTCCTCGACCAGAAGGACACGTCTCGCCTCGGATTCACCGGCATGCCCTTCGGCAAGCCCTTCCTCGGATTGCCTGCCAGCATCGACCTTGTTGTTTGCACTGACACTCATGCCCGAAATCTGCTTACCTGTTGCAATCCGCCTGTGATATTCGTAGCGGTACAACCGCAGCGGCCTTGACGTGCAAGCCGCCAGAGTGTGCACAGTACACAAACTGACAGGTTACAATGCCCCCGAGCCAGCGCTGAAATGTCTTCCAGACGCTCTTTCGTTGAACATCCAAGTCACCCCTCGCTTCATCAGGCTGACCTGCTACTGCCGATAAATGACCGACCAGTACTGATTACTACTTCTCGGACTCATGCACAAGCACACCATTTCCCCGGACAGAAGAAACACGTACAGCTGCCTGCACAGGAGGGTTCTGCTGTGTCTGTGTCTGCTTTCCGTGCTGATCAGTGGCTGCGGTGCACGCAACGAAACCACCGGGGGCTCAAGTGGTGATTCCATCCTGCCGCCCGTCACCGGCAGCCAGGATCAGGATTATCGGCCGGCACCGTTGTCCTGCCAGTTCGATGACATGAAATCCTGGGTACTGAACGGCATGCAGAGCTATTACCTGTTTGCCGACCAGGTGGACGGGAACGTCGATCTTGACGCCTACGACAGTCTGGAAGATCTGATCATCGACCTGCGGGTTGCCCCCAATGACACCTTCAGTTACATCACCGATGAACAGAGCCATACAGGGCGTTTCACGGAAGGTGAAAACACCGGTTTCGGCTGGGTGCTGGAACGCACCGCCAACGACGATCTCTACTTCAAGATGGTTGAAGCCGGCTCGCCGCTGGCTGCGGCCGGCGTTAGTCGTGGAGAACAACTGGTCGCCATCAACGACATCCGGGCCATCGATTTCTTCCAGACACCGGGAGCGGTGCGTGACGCCATGCTGAGCTCCGAGGACAATGGCGTCAGTGCACGATTCACCGTCAGGTCCCTGCCTGGTGCCTTGCGCACCCGCACCATCAGCAAGGCCCGGTACGATCTTGCGACGGTTCTGGATAACAGAGTCATCGAGCGCAATGGCGTACGCATCGCCTACTTGCACTTCTATCAGTTTCTCGGCACCTCATCAGCGGAGTTGCAGCAGGCCTTTGACACGCTCTCGGCCGAAAATGTCAGTGAGCTGGTGCTGGACATGCGCTACAACTTCGGCGGCAAGGTCACCGTCGCAGCCGAACTGGCCAGCTACCTGATCGGCCGCGGCAATTCCGACAAGGAATTCGCGGTGTATCGACCGAATGATACCTACGCGGAATACACCTCGACATTCAACTTCGTCAACAAGAACGAGGCCCTGAATCTGAATCGGGTCTTCGTGTTGCAGACTGACGACACCTGTTCTGCCGCCGAACTGGTGGTCAATGGCCTGCGCCCTTTCATGGATGTCATTACCGTGGGCGGAAACAGTTGTGGCAAACCCTATGCCTCGATTCCCAACACGGCCTGCGACAAGGTCATGAACGCCCTCGAACTGGAAGCGGTCAACGCGGCAGGAGCCGGCGGTTACTACAACGGTATTGCGGCCGATTGCGATGCCAGCGACAACCTGTCTCAATCACTGGGCAGCGTCTCGGAGAACATGCTGTCCACGGCATTGAGCTATATCGATACGGGCAACTGCCCGTCGGCAAGCACTCGAACCAAGAACGAGACACGGCCCCTGCCCGCCGCGCTGCAACCTGCCTGGTTCGGACTTGGCACGCTCTAGTGCGCTGTCGTCGGGTCGCCTTGTCGGACGGGCGCACGCTGACTATGAGTATCACCTTGTTTCCCGATCGACCCACTGGTAGCGCAACGCATAATGAGGGTCAGGCACTTCACACGTGAATGCCCCCCGGAATCTGCCCGCGCCTCTCATGAGCAGCTCGACAGGCGCTACACTGCAACACTGCGGGAAACCGGTTCCCGAATGACACTGCAAGGGCAAATTCATGAGCATGTTGCACCTGGTACGCCATGGCCAGGCATCGGCGGGCACCCACGACTACGATCGCCTGTCGCCGCTGGGCCGGCACCAGTCCGAACTGTTGGGACAGTGGTGGGTAAAACAGGGCTTCTCGCCCGATCATAGCTACCACGGATCCCTGCTCCGGCAGCGCGATACCGCGCGCCTGGCACTGGAGCCTATCGCCCCCCGGTCACAACCCGGTGTGCATGACGGGCTGAACGAATACCAGCACCGAGTCATCGACAAACACTTCGGACCCACCGTCGAGAACGCCCAGCCCGAATCCATGAGCTTCGACGACTATGTCAGCATCATGCAGCGCTGGCGTGATCATCCCTCGGACTCAGGCCAGTCCGAGATCGAACCCTGGGCGGACTTTGCCGCTCGTGGCTGGCAGACCATGCTGGATCTTCACGGCCAACAGGCGGACAAGGAAAACCATGTCTTCTTCACCTCGGGCGGCATCATTGCCACCGTCATGGCCGCCGTACTGGGTCTGGATTTTGCGCATACCATCGATGCCATCTGGCGCATTCGCAACACCTCCATCACCACGATACATTTTGATGGTTCGCACGCCCGACTGATCGAGTTCAACACCGTGCCTCATCTGCAGGCTCATCACGATCCCTCACTGATTACACTGATATAGTGCAGGCAGACGTTCGAGCGTCCGATACCCGGGCGGGAGCATGGGCAGAACCACTCCCGCCAGCCTTCAGAAACTGCACGGAGGTGCACCCACATGCAATCACTTGATCAGGCAGATCGCCAGTACGCACTACACCCTTTCACCCACCTGTCCAACCACCAGGCACAGGGTCCCTTCCTGATCGAACGCGGTGAAGGAGTCCATGTCTGGGACGACAAGGGCAATCGCCTGCTGGAAGGCATGTCCGGTCTGTGGTGTGCCTCGCTCGGATTCAGTGAACAGCGTCTGATCGATGCGGCAGCCAAACAGTTTGCAACCCTGCCCTACGCACACATGTTCACGCACCATTCCACCCAGCCTGCTATCGAGCTGTCAAAGCGCCTGGTGGAAATGGCACCGGAAGGTATCGGCAAATGCTTCTTCGTCAATTCCGGCTCCGAAGCGGTCGACACAGCCATCAAGATGGTCTGGTACTACAACAACGCGCTCGGACGTCCGAACAAGAAAACCATCATTGCCCGCAAGAATGCCTATCACGGCGTCACCGTGGCGGCCGGCAGCCTGACAGGCCTGCCCTACGCTCAGGACGGATTCGATTTGCCGGCAATTCCGGTAATCCATGTAGAGGCCCCCCACGCCTATCGCTACGCCGAAGTCGGTGAATCCGAGCAGGACTATTCCACCCGCCTGGCCGAGTCGCTGGAGAAGAGGATTCTGGAGGCCGGTGCCGACACCATTGCTGCCTTCATTGCCGAGCCCGTCATGGGTGCCGGCGGTGTTCTGATTCCGCCAGCCGGCTACTTCGAGAAGATACAGGCGGTACTCAAACGACACGATATCCTGTTCATTGCCGATGAAGTCATCTGCGGTTTCGGCCGGACCGGCAACACCTGGGGCAGTGACACCTACGGCATCAAGCCGGACATGATGACCTCAGCCAAACAGCTCTCGGCAGCCTACCTGCCCATTGGCGCAGTGCTCATCAGTGATGCCATCTACGACGTCATGCAGACCTATGCGGACACACTGGGCGTCTTTGGTACCGGTAACACCTATGGTGGCCATCCGGTAGCCGCCGCCGTCGCCCTGGAAACTCTGCGCATCTACGAGAGTGATGATATTTTCGGGCAGGTCCGGCAGCGCTCCCCGCACTTTCTGGAACGCATACAGGCATTGCAGAATCATCCATTGGTCGGCAATGCCAGAGGCGTCGGCCTGATTGGCGCTGCCGAGCTGGTCGCCGACAAGGACAGCAAGACAACATTCCCGGCCGCTGACAAGATTGCCGTTCAGGTCATGCTGGCTGCCAGGAAGCATGGCGTCATTCTGCGCGCCGCACCGGGGGATGCCGTTGCCTTCTGCCCGCCATTGATCATCAATGACGAACAGATCGACGAGATGTTCGACGCGGTTACCGATGCACTCAATGATGTGCATCAACACTACAAGCCTGCTTGACTGCCGCAGCGACAGGCGGCCGGGCGATTCATGCCCGGCCGGAACCTGACGTCAACATCCTGAATCCAGGCCGAAAGCCTGGGCTTCAGCCAGGACTCGACCTCAGGGACCGAAACTCAGGCATTCGATCAGAGCCTGAATCCGGTCCTCCTTCGGCGCAAATCGTACTCGATTCAGCGCAGGCAACGATCAGGCTGCGTGCTGACGCCCGGCAGACGTCGTACGGTGATAAGCCATGCCATCTTCATCGAACAGATAGCAGTTTTCAGCCGGAATATTCAGTTCGATAGAATCCCCGTGCCGTGTGGCATCGACACCCGGTCGCTGCACGACAAAGTGCTCGAGACCACCGCAACTGCCATACAGGAAGGTGGATCCGCCCAGTCGTTCCGCCACATCCACCTTGATGGGCAGCGTGAAATCGCCGACATCGCCACCGACGTCTTCTGGCCGTACACCCAGAGTTGCCTTTGATCCGGGCTTGGCGCGTGAGGCATCTACCGCAAGAATGCCGGTGCCGCCACCGGGCAATTCAACGATGGCCTGCGTGGCACTGCCTTCCTTGACCGTCACTTCAAGAAAATTCATCTTCGGCGAGCCGATGAAACCCGCCACGAACAGATTGTCCGGGTGGTGATACAACTCCAGTGGTGAACCGATCTGCTCGACATGACCGGCTCGAAGCACAACGATCTTGTCAGCCATGGTCATGGCTTCGACCTGGTCATGTGTCACATAGATCATGGTGGCATCCAGCTGGTTGTGCAGCTGCGCGATGCGCAGACGCATTTCCACCCGGAGCTCGGCGTCCAGATTGGACAAGGGCTCATCAAACAGGAAGACATCGGGATTACGCACGATGGCACGGCCGATAGCCACTCGTTGACGCTGACCGCCCGAGAGGTTCTTGGGCTTTCTGTCCAGCAGCTGATCGAGCTGCAGGGTTTTCGCCGCCTTGGCGACCTTCGCGGCCACTTCGGCCTTGTCGGCACCGCCCATGCGCAAGCCAAAGCCCATGTTCTCTTCGACGGTCATATGCGGATACAGAGCATAGGACTGGAACACCATGGCGATGCCACGATCGACCGCCTCGACATCCGTCACATCCCGACCCTTGATATGGATGGAACCTTCGGAGATTTCCTCCAGGCCTGCAATCATGCGGAGCAATGTGGACTTGCCGCAGCCTGAAGGCCCGACAAACACGATGAACTCTCCACTGGGCAGCTTCATGTCCACCCCATGAATCACCTCGGTACTACCGTAGCGCTTGAATGCCTTGCGCAGCTCTACTTCAGCCATCGTTCACTTCTCCCTCACAAGTCGTAATCTACAATAACCATGATGCCTACGGCAGACCGGCCAGCGGCCCGCGTGACAACGCCAAACAACGCTCATTCAATCTTGTACCATACTGAAATATTCAATGCGAAACGCCATTGACGGGCCCGGTACGAGGCGCCAATCGTCTTGATATCTCGGCGGCCGCACTGACCAGTGCCTCGCGCCAGCTATCCAGTGTCTTTTCACTCGTTCTGAAAGTCGGCGCCGTGATACTCAACCCTGCAATGGCCTGCCCGGTGGAATCGACCACCGGTGCTGCAATGCACAAGGACCCCAGATACCGCTCTTCCGCATCAACGGCATAGCCGCGTTGACTGACTTCGCTGAGTTCCTTCAGCAAGGCTTTTTTATCCGTAATGGTGTTCGGTGTGAAGCGTGCGAAGGAAATGCGATCGATGATATCGCGCTGCTGCTCATCATCACACCAGGCCAGCAGCACCTTGCCCATGCCCGTGCAATAGACCGGCACGCGGGTACCGACGATGATCGAGTGCCGGACGCTGCGGCTACTCTCGACGTGATCGATGACCACCACATGGGTGTCGGCCTGCACACCAATCTGCACCGTTTCACCACTGAGTGCATTCAGAGCCAGTAGCTGATCCTGAGCCAGCACACGAATATCCGAGCGGGTCCAGATCCGATTGGCCATCTCCAGGATGCGATAACCGGAGGACCAGGTCAGCGAGCGCTCATCGAGCTGTATCAGCCGTTCATCGGCCAACTCGTTCAGCAGCCGATGCAGGGTCGCTTTCGGGATACCCGTCAACTCAACCAGTTCGGCGAACCTGACAGGCCCTTCGGAGACGATCAGATCCAGCAGGCGTATGGCACGACCGAGGCCGCTGCCGGAACGTTGACCGGACGATGCACTGGCACTGTTATCACTGGTAATTTTAGTACTCTTGCTCATGAGCCACGTGGCGGTATCAGATAGGGATCAGGGAAACCCTGCCGTGGATGACAATCAATCCGTTTTTCAATTGACAGCTTTTGATTGTCACTCTTATAATTTTGGAACATTGTTCCATTATTACGACCGACATGCAACGCAACTGTTAGAGTGATGTTGTTGAACGGTGCCTCAACCCTCCTTTTCCAGACCACGACCCTGAGCAAAGCTACCGGATGTCCAGCACAACAGCCTATTGGCGACTCGACGGTACCGAGACCACACTGCTAGTCATCGAGGACCATGATGTTCCGCGTTTGTATTGGTGCGGCAAGAAACTGCGTGACGATACCGCAGTGGAACACCTGCTGGCTCACGACGACACGGCATTGGCTTTCGGTGGCATGGACGCGGTCACGCCACTGTCCCTGTTCCCACAAGCCAGCTCCGGCTATACCGGTTCGCCGGCACTCAATGGACATCGCAACGGGGCGGCGTTCGCGCATGCCATGCGCACCCGCAATGTCAGGCAGGAAGAGAACTCACTCATCATCGAACTGCAGGACGATCATGCCGGTCTGGCCGTGGAACTGCGTCTGTCGCTGGATGAGGCAAGCGATGTGGCCAGCATGAAAACCACGCTGCGCAATATTGCCGACACTCCCTACACCGTGGACTGGCTGGCCAGTGCAACCCTGCCCCTGCCGAGCCCTTACCGACAATGCCTGAGCCAGCATGGACGCTGGGGTCTGGAAAACCAGACGCACCGGCGCCATATCGCCCCGGGCCGCATCGACATCAGCAATCTGCATGGCCGCACCAGTCATGAACATGCGCCTGGCCTCATTTGCGGCACCGATGGCTTCGGTGTCAACGGCGGTGACGTCATGTTCGCTCAGCTGGCCTGGAGCGGTAATTTCAGTCTGCGTGTGGAACGCCTGAGCAATGGCGTGATCTCCCTGCAGGCCGGTGTGCTCAACCTGCCCGGAGAAGTCATCCTGCAGGCGGGCGAACAACTGTCCACCCCGGCGGTGTCCTTCACCCGCGGTACCGGCATGAACAAGTGCTCGCAGCGCTTCCATCAGTACATACGTTCATCGATACTGCCCGAGTGGACCCGACGACCTCGCCCCATCCACGCCAACAGCTGGGAAGCGCTATATTTCAACCATGATCTGGAAGCCCTGTTCCCGCTGATAGACGCAGCAGCCAGTGTCGGCGCCGAACGCTTCGTACTCGATGATGGCTGGTTCCGGCACCGACGTGCCGACAATGCAGGTCTGGGTGACTGGTATGTCGACGAAGGGCTCTACCCGGATGGCCTGCATCCGGTCGTCTCGCATGTCAGGAAACACGGCTTGCAGTTCGGATTGTGGTTCGAACCCGAAATGGTCAATCCGGACAGTGACCTCTACCGTGAGCATCCCGACTGGGCCATGCACCTGAGCAATGTGGAGACACCGCTGGCACGTAACCAGCTGGTGCTGGATATCGCTCGCGACGACGTGGCAGACTATCTGTTCGATCGAATCACCTCACTGGTTCACGAATACGCCATCGACTACATCAAGTGGGACATGAATCGCGATCTGGTTCTGCCCGGTGACGGCAGCCATGCCCGTGCAGCGGCGCAGCCGGAAGCCTTGTATCGCTTGCTGGAGCGCATTCTGGCGGTTTGCCCCGATCTGGAAATAGAAAGCTGCGCCTCCGGTGGTGCGCGCGCCGATCTGGGCGTTCTGCAGCATACGGGGCGTGTCTGGACATCCGATAATATCGACCCGATAGAACGCGCCAGTATCCAGCAGGGCTTTCTGCGTTTCATGCCGCCCGAGATCATGGGTGCCCACGTCGGCCACAAGACTGCCCACCTGACCGGCCGCGTCACCAGCCTGCACACACGTGCCATTGTTGCACTACAAGGCCAGTTCGGCTTCGAGCTCGATGCGCGCAAGCTGGACCCGCATGATGTCGTTACCCTGCAGCACTACACGAACCTGTACAAGAGCAACCGCCAATGGATTGCCAACTCCGTCTATTGGCAGATCCCCACCTATTCGAAGTCACTGACGGGCTGCGGCTTCGTCGACAGCGAGCAGGAACATGCTCTGTACAGTGTGGTCGCCATCGGCAATATGCACCCGACCCGTCCTGGCCATCTGCCATTGTCGGGCCTTGACCCGGATGCCTTGTACACACTGACACTCGAAAGCATCAACCAGAGCGAACTGGCGCCGTTCAACAAGATCTTCCCCGAATGGTGTCAACGCCCGGTGACGACCAGCGGCGACCTGCTGATGACACTCGGTGTTCCCTTGCCTGTCATGCCACCCCAATCGGCACTGTTGATCGGTTGCCACAGAGGTACCCGATAATGAGCCATACCGACGAACACAGCATCGAAGGCCTGCACGATCGCTTCATCCAGAAGTTCGGTCGCTCCGATGAGACCACATCGGTGTTCTTCGCCCCCGGACGGGTCAATCTGATTGGCGAATATACCGACTTCACCGGCGGTCTGGTGTTCCCCTGTGGTGTCGATCGTGGCACCACACTGCTGATCAGACCCACCTACAACAAGCAGTATCGCTTCGCCAGCACCAACTTCGACCTCATGGCACAGCTGGATCAGGAAGAGATCAGTCGGACCTATGGCGACAACTGGATCAATTATCCCCTGGGCATACTGGATCAGTTCAGCCGACGAGGTATCGAACTCACCGGTTTCGATTGTCTCTATTCGGGCAATATTCCCAACGGTGCGGGCTTGAGTTCTTCTGCCTCCATCGAGGTGGTCACCGCCTATGCGCTGAACAAGTTGCTGCGCACCGAGCTTTCACTACTCGAGCTAGTGCGTATCGCCCAGGCGGCCGAGAACGATTTTGTCGGCATGCAGTGCGGCATCATGGACCAGTTTGCCGTGGCCTTTGCCGAGACTGATCACGCCATCATGCTCGACTGCCACACGCTGGAGCATCGCCAGGTTCCCCTGAAGCTCGACGGCCTCTCCATCGTGGTCACCAACACCAATCAGCGGCGCGAACTGAACGAATCCGCCTACAACGATCGTGTACGGGAATGCCAGCGAGCACTCGAACTGCTGGCACCGACCACCGGTATCAGCCACCTCGGTCAGCTGCAGCCCGACCAGCTCGGCGAACATGAAGACCTGTTCGTGAACGATCCCACGCCTCTGAAACGCGCCCGGCATATTGCCGAGGAGAACAGACGGGTAAGAGCTGCGGTACCCGCTCTGATTGCCGGCGATCTACAGCAGTTCGGTGCCATGATGAATGAAAGCCATGACTCGCTGCGCGACCTCTTCGAAGTGTCCAGCGATCCCCTCGACCACCTGGTGCGGCTGGCACGCGAGCAACCCGGCGTACTCGGCAGTCGCCTGACCGGTGCCGGATTCGGGGGTTGCACCGTCAGCCTGCTGCCCAGCGATCAGGTCGAACAATTCAAGAAGCAGGTCGGTCCGGCCTATACAAAGGCTACGGGTCTGACTGCAGACTTCTACCCGATCGCTCCCGGCAACGGTGTCGGTCCCCTGAACACGGAGGACAGTGCATGAGTGGTAACTGGCAACGACGCTGGCATCCCTTGCTGCTGCAATGGGTTCTGATTTCCGCCCGATCGGCAGCCCGTCCCTGGTCAGGTGCCATGGCGACTGCCGGAAAGCAGCAGTCCAGCAGTCACGATCCTGATTGCTACCTGTGCCCGCGAGTGACGCGTGCCAATGGGCAGGTCAACCCTGACTATCAGGGAGCCTATGCCTTTGATAACGATTTTCCGTCACTCTCCTTCGATGCCCCGGCCGATGCCGCATCTGCCAGTGAAAACGAACTGCACAGAACGGCGCCAGCCCATGGTGAATGTCGAGTCCTGTGCTGGTCGGAACGGCACGATGCCACGCTTGCCAGCATCAGCCAGAAGGAAATGCGCGCGGTTACCCGTTTATGGCAATCGGAATACCGCACTCTCAGTGCTCGCAAGGGGATCGAGAATGTACTGATCTTCGAGAACAAGGGCGTGGAAATCGGTGTGTCCAATCTGCACCCGCATGGCCAGATCTACGCCACCTCGTTCGTCACGGACACGGCCAGCCGCATGCGCCAAGCTCAGGCTACGCATGCTCGTGAGCACACGGGTGAATCCCTGCTGCAAAGCCTGCTGCACGATCCGCATACGCAATCTGAACTGATGGTCGAGAAAAACGCCCTGTTTTCCGTCATCGTGCCGTTCGCGGCGCGCTTCGCCTATGAAACCTGGATCGTGCCGAACCGACACGTCAGCTCCCTGGCCGACATGACGGATGCGGAGCTGGATGAACTGGCCGATGTCTACCAGCGCCAGGTCAAACGCTACGACCTGCTGTTCCAGCGCTCGGCACCGAACATCACGCTTCTGCACAATGCTCCCTGCGATAATGCCCATCAGGCAGACAATCTGCACTGGTGTTTTCATCTGGCATTTCAGCCACCGCTGCGTGACCCAGAGAAACTCAAATTTCTCGCAGGCTTCGAATCCGGATCCAACAACATCGTCAATCCCGTGCAACCCGAACAGGCCGCACAGCAGCTGCGACAGATCGATACCGGAGCATGGCAATCATGAAGACAGGCGTCTGCTATTACCCCGAGCACTGGCCTGAAGAACAGTGGGCCCGCGATGCGGCGCAGATGCGCGATATCGGTCTGAGCGTTGTCAGAATCGGTGAATTCGCCTGGAGTCGGCTGGAGACCGCTGACGGTACCTTGCATCTCGACTGGCTGCAGCGGGCCATCGATACCTTGCATGCCGAAGGCCTGTCTGTCGTACTGGGAACCCCCACTGCCACACCGCCTCGCTGGATGCTCGACAAGTATCCGGACATGCTGGCCGTCGACGCCGATGGCCGTACAAGGGATTTCGGGTCACGCCGCCATTACTGCTTCTCGCATGAGGCCTATCTGGACGAGTGTCGGCGCATCGTCGATATCCTTGCCCGGCAGTTCGGTCAGCACCCCGCGGTCATTGCCTGGCAAACCGACAATGAGTACGGTTGTCACAGCACCAGTATCAGCTACTCAGCACATGCGCTGGCTGCCTTTCAGCGCTGGTGTGCAACACGCTACGGCGATATCGACGCGCTGAACCAGGCCTGGGGCAATGTGTTCTGGAGCATGGAATACGACAACTTCGAACAGATCGGTCTGCCCGTGGGCAATGTTACCGAGAGCAATCCATCACACCAACTGGCGTTCTGGCGCTTCTCCTCCGATCAGATCGTGCGCTTCAACCGCGTGCAATGCGACATCATTCGCAAGCATTCGCCGGGACGGGATGTCGTGCACAACTTCATGGGCAATTTCGTGGAGTTCGATCATCACGACGTATCCCGAGATCTGGATGTGGCGACCTGGGACAACTACCCACTCGGTTTCCTGACGCGTGACAACGGTGATGCCAGCGATCAGGAACGCTATCTACGTACCGGACACCCCGACGGTTCCGCCTTTCATCATGATCTGTATCGAGGTTGCTGCAACGGCCGCTGGTGGGTCATGGAGCAGCAGCCCGGACCTGTCAACTGGGCACCCTACAATCCGTCCCCCGTGGCTGGCATGGTGAGACTCTGGGGCTGGGAAGCCTTCGCACACGGTGCCGAGCTGATGAGCTACTTCCGCTGGCGGCAGGCGCCCTTTGCACAGGAACAGACGCATACCGGTCTGTTGCTGTCCAATGGCGATACCGATGTCGCGGCAGATGAGGTGGCCGTTCTGAATCGTGAACTGGCCGATGTGGCCTCCTTCTCCATCGACGAGCTACGGCGCGACGTTCAGGAAGAGAACACTCAGGCCGGTGCTGCATCAGCAGAGTCTGCGCAGGCGGACACGAACCACGCGATCGGCAAACTGCTGAGCGCACTGCCCGTGCACTCGGACATCGCCATCATCTTCAGCTATGCCGGCAATGCCATACAGGACATACAACTACCCGGTGGCAGCACCTACAGCCCGCTGGGATTCTGCCAGCGTGTACACAGTGCCTGTCGCCAGTGGGGAGCCAACGTCGACATCATCGCAGCCACTGCCTCACTGGAGAAATACCGGCTGGTTCTGGTCTGCAGCAGCACTGAGGATGACCCCGAGCTGGTAGCCAGACTCAAAGCCGCTCATCAGCAGCATCAATGTGTCATTGCTCTGTTCCCCGGCACCGGCAGCCGCTCCAGCGAATACCGCATCCCTGACAATCTGCCGCCAGGCCACTACGAACAATTGCTGCCTCTGCAGATCATTCGCAGTGAATCACTGCCAGCGAACGAAACGATGACAGCGACCAATAGCAAGGGCCGGAATCGTCATTGCTCGCAGTGGCGGGAAGAGGTGAAAAGTACGATAGAGCCACGCATGCGCTTCACCGACAACTGGGGATTTCATTACGAGCAGAAGGGCGTGCATTACATCAATGCGATTCCCGACAACACCTCTCTGGTGTCCCTGCTGGGTGAACTGCTGCAGGAAGCAGGCATTGCCGGCCGCGAGCTGGGCCCCTGGCTACGCACCCAACGCGTCGGCCCTTATCGGCTGGCTTTCAATTTTGGCCCTCGTCCGATCGAACTGGACAAGGAGCTGGGCAGTACTCTCGATTTTCATCACGACACACCGCTTCTGGTCGGGTCACGCACGCTTGAGCAGGCGCAAGTGGCTGTCTGGGTAGTCGGCTGAGTCAACGTTTTTCAACCCGCCTCGTTCCTCGGACGATGCGGACCTGTGTTGTAGAGTTGTACCGTTGTACGTTCTTGATGATGCCGGTCGTCAGTACTGGCACATCAGCCTGGATCCCCCGGGGTCTCGGGTAACGGCAGTTACCCGTTCAATCATGACTGCCATAACCATAGCCATTTCTGGAGAAAGTAAAGAGAACCCATGTTTAAATCCATAAGCAAGACCGCCGCTGCACTGGCCATCACCAGTATTCTCGGCGCACCGGCAATGGCCGGTGACCTGTCCATCATCTTCGATGACCTGAACCCCGCGCCAAAAGCCGGATTTGAAGCGGCAGTGGAAAAGTTCAAGGCTGCCAACCCGGACATCAATGTCACGTACAGCATCAATGATCGTGAAGCTCACAAGACTGCCATCCGCAACTTCCTGAGTGCTGAAGCTCCGGATGTCACCTCCTGGTACCCCGGCAACCGCATGGCACCCTTCGTCAATGCCGGTCAGTTCGAAGATGTCTCTGACGTCTGGGAAGCCGAAGGTTTCAACGACAGCCTGGCCTCCACCAAGTCAGCCATGACCATCGACGGCAAGCAATGGGGTGTGCCTTACACCTATTATCAGTGGGGCATGTACTACCGCGCTGACATCTTTGCCGAACACGGCATCGAGCCACCCAAGACCTGGGAAGAACTGCTGGCAGCCTCTGCCAAGCTCAAGGAAGCCGGCATCACACCGATCACCATCGGCACCAAGAACCTGTGGCCGGCAGCGGGCGTGTTCGACTACCTGAACCTGCGCACCAATGGCTATGATGTTCACAACGACCTGACGGCCGGCAAGATCAAGTACACCGATCCACGCATCGTGGCTGTCTTTGAAAAATGGCGTGAGCTGGTAGAACCCGGCTACTTCCTGGAAAACCATGCCACCATGAGCTGGCAGGATGCGATGGCCGCTTTCGTCAAGGGTGAAGCTGCCATGTATGTCATGGGTAACTTCGCTGTCGATTCCATGCGTGACGGTGGCCTGACAGACGATCAGATCGATTTCTTCCCCTTCCCTGAAATCACCCCCGGTGTAGCCCGCGCCGAAGAAGCTCCTACCGATGCCTTCTTCATTCCCGCCAATGCCAAGAACAAGGAAGATGCTCGCAAATTCCTGGCGTTCATCGCCCAGGCAGATGTGCAGACTGAATGGAACGAGACTCTCGGCCAGTTGCCCATCAACAAGAACTCCACCGTTGGTGACGACAAATTCCTGCAAAAGGGTTTCGAGACTCTGAGCACGGCCAGCGGCCTGGCGCAGTTCTTCGACCGTGATGCGCCTGCTGAAATGGCCAAGGCCGGCATGGAAGGCTTTCAGGAATTCATGATCAAGCCCGAGCGTCTGGATGACATCCTCAAGCGTCTGGACAAGATCCAGGAACGTGTCTACAAGTAAGCCCGACTTTCACGCCTGACAGTTGGCGTAATACAAGTCGATTACCCGGTGGGCCGCAGAAGGCGGCCCACTATCACCCTGCTACAGCTGTGCAACACTAAAACAGGGACAAGCAACAGCACTGAGGAAAACTGTTCATGGCGACCAATAACGGGAATGCCACTACGCTCGATGCACCACCCGGCAAACGTAGCTGGCTATACAGGAACCGAATCAAGCTGGCCCCCTGGGCGTTTCTCGCCCCCGGCCTGATCTTCTTTTTCATCTACGTCATCGCCCCCATCTTCCAGTCCATCTGGATCTCCTTCTATCACTGGGATGGACTCGGACCCAAGGAGTGGGTCGGCCTGACAAACTATATCGACCTGATGGATGACGACCGCTTCTATACGTCGCTGGTCAACAACGTCTGGTGGCTGGTGCTCTACATGCTGGCAGTACCGGCTGGACTGGCCATCGCACTTTTCCTCAACCAGACCGTCACCGGCATCCGCCTCTACAAATCCCTGTTCTTCTTTCCCTTCGTCATCAGCCAGGTGGTGGTGGGATTGATCTTCACCTGGTTCTACAACCCCGAGTTCGGCATCGTCGGCATTGTCTGGAATTTCTTCGGTGCCCAACCGCCCGCCATACTCGGCGACGAGGACCTCGTGACCTTCGGCATCATCTTCGCAGGCCTCTGGCCGCAGATTGCCTATTGCATGATTCTCTATCTCACAGGCCTCAACAATGTCTCGCCGGACCAGGTCGAAGCAGGCCGGCTGGACAACGCCAAGGGCTGGAAAATGCTGTGGTTCATCATTCTGCCGCAATTGAAACCCGCCACCTTCATTGCAGTGGTTGTCACCGTTATCGGCGCGCTTCGCTCCTTTGACCTCATTGCGGTCATGACCGAAGGCGGCCCCTATGGCTCATCCAACGTGCTGGCCTACTACATGTATGAGACCGCGCTGTCCGAATACGGTTTCCGCTACGGATATGGCTCGGCAATCGCCACCGTGCTGTTCCTGATCATGCTGGTGTACATCAGCTTCTTCCTGTGGCGCATGTACCAGGACGAGAGAGGGTAGAAGATCATGTTTCCAAAACCAATAGAACACTCCAGCGCCCGCGTCCGGATCGGTTACCAGATCGTTCTGCCCATCGCCCTGTTCCTGTGGTTGCTGCCACTGCTGGCCATCTTCCTGACCTCCATCCGGCCGGCAGCCGATATCAACTCCGGCAACATCTTCGGAATGCCATCGGACTTTCTGCTGATCGAGAACTACACGGCCGTCTTCCAGCAATCCAAGGCGAGCATGTACCTGTGGAATTCGGTGCGCACCACCGTACCCACGGTCATTCTGGCGGTCGGCCTGTCCTGCCTCACCGGTTATGCCCTGTCGGTCTACCGCTTCAAATGGGCAGTACCCCTGTTCTTCGTTTTCGTAGCTGGCAACTTCGTGCCGTTCCAGA
>CBDUIJ010000002.1:0-62832 GCA_965367215.1 uncultured Granulosicoccus sp. | reverse complement strand
GACAATGAACATTAACAAGCGTGGCTGGAAAAAGAGTAGCGTCCGATGATTCAAATGCAAACTGTCCTGAATGTGGCAGATAACAGTGGCGCGCGCCGAGTACAGTGCATCAAGGTACTGGGCGGCTCGCACCGTCGATACGCTCGAGTTGGCGATGTCATCAAGGTCAGCGTCAAGGACGCGATTCCTCGAGGCAAGGTAAAGAAAGGCGAGGTCTACAACGCAGTAGTAGTTCGTACTGCAAAGGCCATTCGTCGCGGTGATGGTTCTGCCATTCGTTTTGACGCCAACGCGGCTGTCATTCTGAATGCAAAACTGGAGCCGGTAGGCACACGTATCTTTGGCCCCGTGACGCGTGAACTTCGAAACGAGAAGTTCATGAAGATCGTCTCCCTCGCACCTGAAGTGCTGTAGGGACCGGATAGCCAAACGGCGAATAGGCAAGAATATGCAACGTATCAAGCAAGGCGACGATGTCATCGTACTCGTCGGTAAAGACAAAGGTCGACGCGGCAAGGTGGAAACCGTGCTCGAAGATCGTGTGATCATTGACGGTATCAACCTGGTCAAGAAGCACGCCAAGGGCAACCCACAGATGGGCGATCCGGGCGGCATTCAGGAAAAGGAACTGTCAATTCACATTTCGAATGTTGCGCTGTTCAACCCTTCTGCAAAGAAGGGCGGGCGCATCGGTTTTCGCACAAACGACGAAGGTCAGAAGGAGCGTTTTTTCCGTTCTGATTCTTCTTCAGTGGACAGTTGAGCGTCATGGCCAGGTTAATAGCAGATTATCGCGAGAGAATCGTTCCTCTGATGATGGAGGAGCACAAGTACCAGAGCATCATGCAGGTACCTCGCATCGAGAAGATCACCATCAACATGGGTCTCGGTGAGGCCATTGGTGACAAGAAGGTGCTTGAGCACGCAGTGAAGGACATGACTGCCATCAGTGGTCAGAAGCCTGTCGTTACCGTTGCACGCAAGTCGATTGCGGGCTTCAAGATTCGTGACGGTTACCCGATCGGTGCGAAGGTGACACTGCGTCGTGATCGCATGTATGAATTCCTGGATCGTCTGGTTGCGGTATCCATTCCCCGTATCCGTGACTTTCGTGGCATCAATGCTCGTTCATTCGACGGCCGTGGCAACTACAGCATGGGCGTGAAAGAGCAGATCATCTTCCCGGAAATCGATTACGACAAGATCGATGCGGTTCGCGGTATGGATATCACCATCACCACGTCTGCGAAGACTGATGCAGAAGCCTTGTCTCTGTTGAAGAAATTCAACTTTCCTTTCCGCCAATAGGAGCGCGACATTCATGGCAAAGAAATCAATGATTGCTCGCGAGAACAAGCGAACAAAATTGGTAAAGCAATTCGCTGACAAGCGAGCTGCACTGAAAGAAACAATCATCTCTGAAGAAGTCAGCTTCGAAGAGAAGATGGAAGCGGTTACCGCTTTGCAGAAACTGCCGCGTGATTCATCACCGGCTCGTCAGCGAAATCGCTGCCGTATCACTGGTAGGCCTCACGGCTATTACCGTAAATTTGGCCTGAGCCGTAACAAGCTTCGTGAAGCAGCCATGCGCGGAGATGTTCCGGGTCTGGTAAAGGCGAGCTGGTAGGAGATCTAACACATGAGTATGTCTGACCCCATAGCCGACATGCTGACCCGTATTCGTAACGGTCAGCAGGCGCGTAAGGTATCGGTATCCATGCCCGCAGCGAAGCTGAAGTCCAGCGTCGCGCAGGTATTGCAGGATGAAGGTTACGTTTCCGGCTTCAGTACTGAAGTCGTCGATGGCAAACCCACTCTGACCGTTACATTGAAGTATTTCGATGGCAAGCCCGTTATTGACAAGATCAAGCGCATCAGTCGCCCAGGTCTGCGTCAGTACTCAGGTGCCAACTCTATCCCTGAAGTACTCGGCGGGCTGGGTATTGCAGTCGTCTCCACGTCCCATGGTGTGATGACCGGCAAACAAGCCAGCGCCCAGGGTTTTGGTGGCGAAATCATCTGCACCGTCAGTTAAGCGGCGAGCCGGAGAATAAAACAATGTCACGCGTAGCAAAACAACCGATTGAGGTGCCTAAGGGCGTCGAAGTCACAATCAATGGTCAGGCAGTCAGTGCGAAAGGCCCCAAAGGCCAAGAGTCTATGACTCTGCACAACGACGTCACGGCATCCCTGGAAGATGGTGTTCTGGGTGTCAAGACAAGCCGTACGGATCAGAAGTCCGTTGCAATGACCGGCACCATGCGTTCGCTGCTGAACAACCTGGTTACAGGTGTCAGCACTGGTTTCCAGAAGAAACTCGAATTGCGCGGAGTTGGTTATCGTGCGCAGGCTCAGGGCAGCAATCTGAACCTGACACTCGGTTTTTCACACCCGGTAGTTCACAAGGTGCCTGATGGCATCACTGTGGAAACACCGAGTCAGACCGAGATCGTGGTCAGTGGTACCAACAAGCAGGTCGTTGGTCAGGTCGCCGCTGACATTCGTGGTTATCGTCCACCAGAGCCTTACAAGGGCAAGGGTGTGCGGTATGTCGACGAGTTCGTCGCCATGAAAGAAGCCAAGAAGAAGTAGAGCAGCGCAGAAGAGCAATCGAGAATGGATAAGAAAACTAGTCGTCTGCGTCGTGCCAAGCGCACACGCGCCAAGATCCGCGAGCTCAGCGTGCCTCGCCTTACGGTTCATCGTACGCCTCGGCATATCTATGCCCAGGTTATCGATGCCGATGGTAGTCGCGTACTGGCTTCTGCTTCATCAGTCAGCAAGGACCTGCGTGGTTCTCTGCCGAATGGTGGAAATGTCGATGCCGCAGTTTCTGTCGGCAAGAGCATCGCCGAGAAAGCTACAGCAGCTGGCGTCAGCCAGGTAGCTTTCGACCGCGCTGGCTTCAAATACCATGGTCGTGTGAAAGCGCTGGCCGATGCAGCCCGTGAAAACGGTCTGAAATTCTGATTACGGCGCAGATTGCGGCAAGGCTGTCCTAGTACAGCCAGAACCACGGGACTCGGTAAAAAAGTATGGCACAGAACGATTACAATCAAAGCAGTGACGGCTACATCGAAAAGCTGGTCACCATCAACCGCGTGGCGAAAGTCGTCAAGGGCGGTCGTCAGTTCGGTTTCACCGCACTGACAGTTGTCGGCGACGGCAACGGCAGAGTCGGGCTTGGCTACGGCAAAGCACGAGAAGTACCTTTGGCTATCCAGAAAGCTATGGAGAAGGCCCGTCGCGACATGAAGACGGGTTCCCTGACCGAGGGCACTCTGCAAGACCCCCTGAAAGGCCGTCATGGCGCTGCACGGGTGTACATGCAACCAGCCTCTGAAGGTACTGGAATCATCGCTGGCGGCGCCATGCGCGCGGTCTTCGAAGCGGTAGGTGTACGCAATGTTCTCGCAAAGATCATCGGCACCAACAATCCGATCAACGTTGTTCGCGCCACCATCAATGGCCTGAGCACAATGCAGAGCCCTGAGACTGTAGCTGCGAAGCGTGGCAAGACAGTCGCAGAGATCAAAGGAGAGTAAGATGAGCGGCAAAACTCTCAAGGTCACGCTGGTCAAGAGCATGAACGGCCGTCTGAAGAACCATCAGGCAAGCGTTCGTGGTCTCGGACTGCGCCGTATGCATCAGACGGTCGAAGTTATCGACACGCCTGAAAACCGCGGCATGATCAACAAGGCGTACTACATGTTGCGCGTTGAAGAACCTGCATAAAGCAGTTCTTCATATCAATTTTCCGGGCAGGCGGCTTGTTGTCGCTTGCCCTTATCGAAATGACAGACAAGAGCTTACGTCATGAGTCTCAATAATCTGAAACCAGCGGCTGGCAGCCGCAAGGTCGGTAACCGTGTAGGTCGCGGCATCGGATCTGGAAGCGGCAAGACCTGTGGCCGTGGCCACAAAGGTCAGAAGTCACGTTCCGGCGGCTGGCACAAGGTCGGTTTTGAAGGTGGACAGATGCCTATCCAGCGTCGTCTGCCGAAGTTCGGCTTCACTTCACGCATGGCTCGGCATTACGCCGAAGTCCGTCTGCATGAAATCGCAAGCATCGAAGGCGGCAACGTCGACGTTGAATCCTTGATTCTGGCGGGCCTCGTGCCTCTGCAGACCAAGACAGTCAAGATCATCCTGTCCGGCCAGGTGAGCACACCTTGCACCGTTACTGGTTGTCGTGTAACCAAAGGTGCCAAGGCTGCTATCGAAGCTGCTGGCGGATCCGTCACGGAACCTGCTGCACCGGCCGCAAGCTAAGATCATGGCCGCTGACAAGAACAAGCCTGCGTTGTCCGGTCTCGGCGGTACTGCCGAGCTGCGCTCGCGCCTGTTGTTCGTCCTGTTTGCGATGATCATCTTCCGCACTGGCTCGCACATCACCATTCCTGGTGTTGATCCGCGAGTCATGGCGGATCTGTTTGATCAGCAGAGTGGTGGCATTCTGGGCATGTTGAACATGTTCGGTGGTGGTGCCCTGTCGCGGATGTCTCTATTCGCGCTGGGTGTCATGCCTTATATCTCTGCCTCGATCATCATGCAGTTGATGACTCACGTCATTCCGCAGCTTGAACAGCTGCGCAAGGAAGGCGAGAGTGGTCGGCGCATAATTACCAAGTACACGCGTTACGGCACGCTGATACTGGCTTCGGTGCAGGCAACCGGTATTGCCATTGCCTTGCAGAACCAGGGTGCGAACGGCCAGAGTGTGGTTTTCCTGACCGGGCCCGGTTTTGTGCTGACAGCAGCGATCACGCTGGTGACAGGTACCATGTTCCTGATGTGGCTGGGTGAGCAGATCACCGAGCGTGGCATCGGTAACGGTATTTCCATCATCATCTTTACAGGCATCGTTGCAGGATTGCCGGCTGCAATTGGCGGAACCCTGCAATTGGCACGTACGGGTGAGTTGGGTTATTTCGTTGTCATTCTGTTGTTCTCGATGGTGATCGCGGTAACTGCCTTCGTTGTGTTTGTCGAACGCGGTCAACGACGTATCACTGTCAATTACGCAAAACGACAGCAGGGCCGCAAGATGTTCGCAGCCCAGACAAGTCATCTGCCGTTGAAATTGAACATGGCTGGCGTCATTCCTCCCATTTTTGCCTCAAGCATCATCCTGTTTCCGGCAACTCTGGGTGACATTGCCACCAGTAATTCAAATTCTTTTCTCAACACCATCGTGTCAACGCTGCAACCAGGCCAGCCGGTCTATATACTCTTGTATGCGTCGGCAATAATCTTTTTCTGTTTTTTCTATACTGCCCTGGTGTTCAACGCCAAGGAAACAGCGGATAATCTGAAGAAATCGGGTGCGTTCATTCCCGGTATCCGCCCAGGCGAGAAAACAGCCCGATACATCGATGGTGTGCTGACACGGTTGACCTTTTACGGCGCGTTGTATATAACGCTCGTTTGCCTGCTGCCCGAGTTCCTGATCCTGTTCTGGAATGTACCCTTCTATTTTGGTGGTACGTCCTTGCTGATCATTGTCGTGGTGGTAATGGATTTTGTTGGTCAGGCACAAGCACACATGATGAGCCATCAGTACGAAGGCTTGATGAAGAAGCAAGGTACCAAGGGAGTTCCGAAAGGAGCACGCTGAGGCAGGCGTGCCCCTGTCAGCGTTATCCGATCGGCATTTCCTTATCTGGAGAAGAAGCACAATGAAAGTCAGAGCATCAGTGAAGAAGATCTGTCGCAACTGCAAGGTTGTCAAGCGCAAGGGCGTGATTCGCGTCATTTGTACTGACACCCGACACAAGCAGCGTCAGGGTTAGTTAAAAATACTTAGGCGGAGATAAGCATGGCACGTATTGCCGGCATTAACATTCCGGTCCAGAAGCATACCTGGATCGCATTGACATCGATTTACGGTATCGGAAGAACACGAGCGCGTCAGATTTGTGATGCAGCGAGTGTGGCGCCAGATGTCAAGGTTCGAAATCTCTCGGAAGTCGAGATTGAGAGCCTGCGAACGGAAGTAGGAAAATTTACAGTCGAAGGCGACTTGCGTCGCGATGTTTCGATGAACATAAAGCGTCTGATGGACCTCGGTTGTTACCGTGGAATTCGCCATCGTCGGGGCTTACCCCTTCGCGGTCAACGTACGAAGACTAATGCGCGCACGCGCAAAGGTCCGCGTCGGCCGCTCAAGCGTTAATAGAGAAAGTTATGGCAGCTAGTAGCACCAAGAAGAAGGTTCGCCGTACCGTCACTGACGGTATTGCCCACATTCATGCATCGTTCAACAACACGATTGTCATGATCACTGATCGACAGGGCAATGCTCTGTCATGGGCCACTGCAGGTGGTTCAGGTTTTCGTGGTTCACGCAAGAGCACACCCTTTGCCGCCCAGGTGGCAGCAGAGCGTGCTGGCGAAGCAGCCAAGGAATACGGTCTGAAGAACATCGACGTACACGTCAAGGGCCCCGGTCCTGGTCGTGATTCAGCGGTTCGTTCGCTGAACAATGTCGGCTTCAAGATCAGCAGCATCCTTGATGTCACGCCAATCCCACACAACGGTTGCCGTCCGCCGAAAAAGCGCCGTGTGTGAGATGACTCGCGTATTCCATCGACAAGACTTGAAGAACAGCAGGAGTGTGAACCGTGGCTAGATATATAGGCCCCAAGAGCAAACTGAGCCGCCGAGAAGGCACCGACCTGTACCTGAAATCAGGTATTCGTCCGCTCGAGTCAAAGTGCAACCTGGAGACACCTCCAGGCATGCAAGGCGCCAAGCGTGGTCGTCCGTCGGACTATGCCATCCAGCTGCGTGAAAAGCAGAAAGTACGCCGTATGTATGGTGTGCTGGAAAAGCAGTTCCGTAACTACTACAAATCTGCTGCTGCACGCAAAGGCTCTACGGGTGAAAACCTGTTGTCCCTGCTCGAGCAACGACTGGACAATGTTGTGTACCGCATGGGATTTGGCTCTACACGCGCCGAAGCTCGTCAGTTGGTATCACACAAGTCGGTCATGGTAGACGGCAAGATCGTCAACATTGCTTCTTACCAGGTTCAACCGAACCAGGTTATCACGATCCGTGAGAAGGCCCGTAAACAAGCCCGTATCGCCGATGCACTTCAACTGGCTCAGCAGCGCGGTCTGCCAGGCTGGATCGAAGTTGACGCGAAGAAATTCGAAGGCATGTTCAAGGCAGTCCCTGACCGTGCGGATCTGCCAGCCGAGATCAACGAATCTCTGGTTGTGGAGCTGTACTCGAAGTAAGCGATCGACTGCTTGCTTGTTACAGCTTTAGGGTGGAGCAGCGATCTGGCTGCTCCACTAACATATAGGGGTTGAATTACGTTGAATGCCATGCAAACTGAATTCTTGAAGCCACGTATCGTCGATGTGTCGGCGTCCAACGCAAATCATGCGAAGGTCACGCTCGAGCCATTGGAACGTGGGTTCGGCCATACGCTGGGTAATGCGTTGCGCCGTATCCTGTTGTCATCCATGCCCGGTGCTGCCTTCTATGAGGCGGAAATCGAAGGTGTACTGCATGAGTACACCACCATGGAAGGCGTTCAGGAAGATGTTCTCGATATCCTGCTGAATCTGAAAGGTGTGTCCATCGTGATGCACGCGAAGGATGAAGCGAACCTGAAGTTGGTCAAGCAGGGACCTTGTGTGGTCACGGCTGGCGACATCACTCTGGATCACGATATCGAAATCATCAACCCGGATCACGTTATCTGTCATCTGACAGGTGATGTCAATCTGAACATGACACTTCGTGCGCGCGTCGGACGAGGCTATGAGCCCGCGTCTCATCGTACTCTTGAGGAAGGTGAAAGCCGACCCATTGGTACCTTGCAGATTGACTCCTCATTCAGCCCGGTTCACCGTGTTGCCTACAACGTGGAAAGTGCACGAGTAGAGCAGCGTACCGATCTGGACAAGTTGATTGTCGATCTTGAGACCAACGGTACCATCGATCCTGAAGAAGCCATCCGCAAGGCGGCTACCATTCTGCAGGAACAGCTTTCAGTCTTCGTTGATCTGAAAGCCGAGACCCAGACCCAGGAAGAGGAGCAGGCTTCTGATATCGATCCGATTCTGCTGCGTCCTGTGGATGATCTGGAACTGACCGTACGTTCAGCCAACTGCCTGAAGGCGGAGAACATCTACTACATAGGTGATCTGATTCAGCGTACAGAAGTTGAATTGTTGAAAACGCCAAATCTGGGCAAGAAATCCCTGACAGAGATCAAGGACGTACTGGCTCAGCAGGCACTATCACTAGGCATGCGCCTTGAAAACTGGCCACCACCCGAGTTGCAGAAGCAACGCGAGATGGTCAAGTAGGAACGAGACAAGAACATGAGACATCGTAAGAGCGGGCGCAAGCTCAACCGTAATTCCAGCCATCGCAAGGCCATGTTTCGCAACATGGCAGCGTCTTTGGTAGAGCACGAGTCAATCACGACTACCGTGCCAAAAGCCAAGGAGCTGCGCAAGGTCATCGAACCGATGATCACCAATGCGAAGCAGGATAATGTTGCCAAGCGTCGTCAGGCGTTCGACCGTCTGCGCGACAAGGCTGCTGTAGGCAAGTTGTTCGGCGTACTGGGTCCTCGTTTTGCCAACCGTCCAGGTGGCTACACACGTATCCTCAAGTGCGGCATGCGCCCCGGTGACAATGCGCCTATGGCCATCATCGAATTCGTTGAGCGTAGCGAAGTATAGTCAGACAGCCAACCATCCTTGATGGTTGATCAGAAGAGAGGCCCGCTGCTTGAAAAAGCGCGGGCCTTTTTTCGTTTTGCAGGTAGGGAACAGAGTGGTTGCGACTGCTCACTAATGACTATGTTCAGGTAAGGCGTCGGGCTATTATCGTAGTGGCGGAACAAGTCGAGATCGCGGAGCAGGACTGGCATCGCGAGAAGGTGGTTGCGGGTGGGTAGCCTGCGCGCCAGTGGGCCTTTCAGACAGGCGCAGTTCAATGACCAGGATGATGATATGAGCAACAGTGATACCGAGACCACGTTGACAGCAGAGGCGGCGACGGGGTCCACACAACCGCCCATCACAGTGATAGGAGCAGGTTCCTGGGGTACCGCTCTGGCCATTCAGCTGGCACGTGCCGGTAGTGAACAGGTGACACTCTGGGGACGAGATACCGTCCTGATGCAGCAGATGCAAAGAGATCGCAGCAATGAACGCTATCTGCCGGGGTGTGTACTACCGGCCAATCTGGTTGTCGAGGCCGATTGGGACAAGGCTGTTGCAAATGCGGGTCGAATACTGATTTCGGTACCCAGTCACGCCTTTCGGCATGTTCTGGACCCCCTGAAAGTCACTCAAGGCAAGAAGTTGCAAGACCTGGAACTGGCGTGGGCTACCAAGGGATTCGAGATGAGTACCGGTCTGTTGCCGCATCAGTTGGCCCACCAGCTGCTGCCGGAATGCTCGAACTATGCTGTCGTTTCAGGACCCACGTTTGCCCTTGAAGTCGGCGCGGGCTTGCCAACCGCCATCACCGTTGCAGGCTCCAACCCGCAATGGTCTGCGCGAATGGCGGCAGCCCTGCGAACTCGAAACTTCATTGCCTATACCTCGGAAGACATGGTGGGGGTAGAAATAGGTGGCGCCGTCAAGAATGCTCTGGCTATCGGGGCAGGGTTGTCAGATGGCCTCGGGTTCGGAGCCAATGCGCGCATTGCCTTGATCAACCGGGGACTGCGGGAACTTTCGCGTCTGGGTCTTGCGATGGGCGCACGGGCTGAAACGTTTGTCGGCCTGGCGGGTATGGGAGATCTGGTTCTGACGTGTACAGATAATCAGTCCCGCAATCGTCGGATGGGACTGGCACTGGCCTCGGGCAAGAGCATTGCAGAGGCAGCAGATGAAATAGGTCAGGTTGTGGAAGGGGTTGGTGCGGCGCGAGCTGTCTATGAACAAGCACAAAGACTCAATGTGCGGATGCCGATCATCGAGCAGATATACCGTGTTGTCGTCGATGGGGTAGACCCGCGGGATGCCGTTGAGGCATTGCTCAGTAGAGAGCTGGGGGCTGGCGGGGAACACTCCTGAGCGATCAGCGATCAGCGATCAGCGGCTTGCGTGCTCGTGTTCGTCGAAAACAGTTTGTCGCAACAGATCTGAAGCCGCCTACCAGACCTGCTTTTGATGGTGAGCAGCTTTGGTGTAATCTACTGACATGACCTATACACCATCGACATTACCTGCCGAGCTTGGCATTGGCATCGTCCACCTCGGACTCGGCGCATTCCACCGTGCCCACCAGGCGAGATATACCGAAACTGCCATTGAACGTGCTGGTGGTGATTGGGGGATCAGTGCCGTGGCCATGCGTAGCCGCGATCTGGCCAATCTGATGATCGCCAATGACGGCCGATATTCGTTGATCGAACAGCGGGCAGATGGTCCGGTACTGCATGAGATGTCGGTCATCCGGGAAGTGCTCTGCCTGCCGGATGAACCCAATGCGGTCATCGAGCGAATAGCGGCTCCGGGTGTCCATGTGGTGAGCGTTACCGTGACTGAAAAAGGCTACTGCTTCAGTGGTAATGATCGTCATCTGAATCGCGATGATCCACTGATCATTCACGACCTGGCCAACCCGCAGCAGGCTCGTTCCATGCCGGGCATTCTGGTGGCCGGTCTGCAAAGGCGGCAGGCACAGGGTGGTACAGGATTGTCGATCCTCTCTTGTGACAATCTGCCGGCCAATGGCAAGCTGCTGCGTCGCATTGTTCTCGAGTATGCAGGTTTGATGGACGAAGAACTTGCAAGCTGGATCGAGCAGAATTGCCGTTTTCCCGATTCAATGGTAGATCGGATAACACCGGCAGCCAGCCAGGCTACGCTTGAGTTGGCGCGCTCTCTGTCGGGACGGTCCGACCCTGCCGCGATAGAAACCGAGCCTTTCAGTCAATGGGTCATCGAGGATGATTTCGCCGGACCGCACCCCGCCTGGGAACAGGCCGGCGTGCAGTTCGTCGATGATGTCGCTCCATTCGAGGACATGAAGCTGCGCATGCTCAACGGTGCCCACTCATTGATCGCCTATCTCGGGGCTGTGACCGGGTTGCTTGCGGTTCGTGATGTCATGCAAGAGCCTGTCTATCGAGCTCTGGTAGACAGGCATATGCGGTTCGCCGCCGAGACGCTCGAAGGTGTCGATGCCGCTGATTCCGATAACTACAGAGCGCAGCTGCTGACTCGCTTTGAAAACCCGGCAATCGATCATCGTTGTCTGCAGATCGCCATGGATGGTAGTCAGAAGATGCCACAGAGAATATTCATGCCGGCCTCGATCCGGCTCTCCAGAGGGATGCGGGCGGATACCTATGTGTTGGCCACGGCATTGTGGATTCGGTACCTTCAAGGGAAGAATGAGCAGGGAGCTGTCATCGAAGGTAACGATCCCTTGCTCGCGGAACTGAAATCGATCCTCGAGTCGGACATGCCCATGAGGCAGAGAGTCGCCAGTCTGGCTGGCATTCCGGGTGTCCCGGATAGTCTGTTCACCAGTGATGATTGGGTGAGTCAGGTCTCAGACACAGTCACTCAGCTGGAAACAGAGTCTGTTCTGGCGATCGTTTCCCGTATGGTCGACACGGCGTAACAGCGGGTCCCTTTCGAGTGCAAGTGCTCGATTCTGTAACATATTTCATCTCCAGTTCTTGCTCCAGAGTGCCGACAAGAGGCAGGTGTACACGGAAAATCTGTTCGTTGCCTGTGACCCAAACAGGTAGTGATGAGGAGAGGAGAGAAACCAGCAAATGCCGGAAACAGACTGCGTGTCACGTGGAAGGCATAGCTGTCGAGGGCTTCTGGTTCTCACGGTTCTGTCGATCGGATTGACTGCGTGCAACCAGAGTGATGACTGGACGCAGTTCAGCAATCACGCGGCGCGCCCCACGAACTACCACCATCTGAAGCGTGAAGTGGTCTTGTATCCGGAGCCGGTGAGAGCCTTGCAGGGCCCTGACTCGCTACTGGTGAAATCCGTACAGGCTCGCCTGGGTAAACAGCTGTTTCATGACAAGCGGCTGTCGGGTGATGGAAGCATGTCGTGCGCATCTTGTCACGATATCAGCAAGGGCGGGGATGATGGGCGTGCAACGTCCATGGGAATACGCGGGCAGACGGGAAGCATCAATGCTCCGACGGTGCTCAACAGCGCTCATAACTTCCGGCAGTTCTGGGATGGTCGAGCTGCGTCTCTGGCTCATCAGGCATTGGGGCCTGTGGCCAACCCCATTGAAATGGGTGCGCACTGGCCGGACGTGGTGGAGAGGCTTTCCTCCGATGATGCATTGCTGGATCTGTTCGACGAGGCATTCGGAGCCCGGAAGATAGAGCCAGCATTGATCGCCGAAGCCATAGCCACCTTCGAAAGAACGCTGCTCACTCCTGCACCCTTTGATCGATACCTGAACGGCAATCGCGCAGCCATCAGCCAGGAGGCAGTCCAGGGGTATGCGCTTTTCAAGGAGTATGGTTGTATTGCATGCCATCAGGGAGTGAATCTGGGCGGTAACCTGATGCAGTATTTCGGGGCCTTTCACATGATAGATGCCGATGAAGGAGGGCAGGCAAGGGGGCATTCTTCTGACCATTCCACGCCAGTCTACAAGGTGCCAGGCTTGCGTAATGTTGCCGTGACGGCACCCTATTTTCACACCGGATCGGTGTCAACGCTGCGCGATGCCGTGCGAGTCATGGGAGCCGCTCAGTTGGGCCGGATCATTGATGAAGCAGACATCGCGTTGATTGTGGCATTTCTGGAATCGCTGACTGGTGAAATCCCGGAGCACGCTCTGGCACCACTGCAAACCTCAAGCCTCGAATGATGAATACGCCAGGGAAGCTCGGTGTTGTGAAGTGGCTGATAGCGGCCTTGTTGCTTACGCTGCTGGCACTGATAGTGATCAAGCCCAGGGTCGAGAACGGATTCCATACTGCCTATCTTGCCAACCTGAGCGATATGGAGGCCTTGTCCGGCGAGCTGCAACGGGATCACCTGCTGGTGAGGCAGGGACTCGTACAGCACTACGATTACCTGGAAGCGGATCTGGAAATGATGGAAAGGGCTGCTGAACTGGCGGCTTTGATGCCCGGGTTTGTCGGAAGGCGATATCGCGAACAGAGTGCAGAATACCTCGAGCAGTATTCTGCCGCCGTCGTCAGCCTGAGAAAGCATGTAGACGATAGCAAGCGCAGCATCGGACTGTTGAACAATGCCAGGATGGCATTTCGCATGTACCTGGGTGAGCTTAATGATCAGTTTTCACTGCATATCAACGAGCAGACCGGACCATTGTTGATTCAGCTCAACCATGCACTGGCCTATCAGGAGCTGGATGCAGAGTGGCTTGAAAAGGCTGAGCAGTTACAGTCGGTATCGAGCGATGCCGCCGTTGTCATCAAGCCACTGAGTCTGCATGCCAGAATGATCCTTGTGCAGCAGGACAATCTGGCTGAATCCACACGCCACCTGTACACGGCACTGGGAAAGATGAATCAGCCTGAGAAGCTCAGGACTGCCTATCTCGAACAGTACTACGCCTCCGTCAGTATGACCAATGCCCTGCTGTGGGGGAGTTACGCGATTGTCGGGGTATTGCTGTTTCTGTGCGGTGTGCTGACCATCAGCAGTCGCAAGGCGCAGGAGAAGTCGGAAGGCTGTACCAGGGTTGCAGAAAAGGCGTGGGAGGATTCGGAATATCGCGTGCAGGAAACACAGCGTGCAGTCAGCCTGTGTAATGAAGCACTTGCCAGAATCGGCAAGGGTGATTTTGGGCATCGCCTGGAAGGGTCTTTCGTACAGGAACTCGAGTTACTGCGAAGCGGCATCAATGATACGGCTGATAGCGTCGAGTTCACAATGCTCGAACTGACACGTGTCATGCAGGCTATTCAGCAAGGACGGTTCGATGTTCGCCTGGACCCGCGTGTTCAGGGGGATTTCGGGCAACAGGTTGATGAGACCATCGCCACGCTGGACAAGACCATCGGCAATATCTGTCTCGTCATGGATGACATGCGTGGGGGGTGTTTTGGTGCGCGTGTCGATGTCGAGTGTTCAGGACGGCTGGAGGAGCTCAAGCATGCGGTCAACAGTTCGATGATGGTCATGGAGGGGGCTATAACGGCCGTGGTCGATGTCGCGAAGCATCAGTCCCGAGGAGATTTCAGTCGACAGATCGAGAACGATGGCAAGGGGCAGATCGAACTGCTGACCCAATCGATCAACGCGACATCATCCAAGGTTCACGAAATGGTTCAGCAGATCAGACAGGTATCGACCTCCGTTGCCGATTCCTCCGACAGCATGCAAGTCAATACCAGACGATTGCTGGAACACACGAATTCGCACAGCGATTCACTGATCCAATTGCTGGAGAGGGTGGATCTGGTCAAGGGGTCCATTCAGACCAATCGTGATTCCGTACAGCTGGCTACCACACTGGTCGACCGCTCCAGGGAGGCCGCCGAGGACGGTAACCGCATTGCCAATGAAGCAATCGGCTTCATGCATGACATCAATGAAAAGAGCCAGCAGATTGCGAGCACTACCCAGGTGCTGGATACCATCGCCAAACAGACCAATATGCTGGCCTTGAATGCAGCCGTTGAGGCGGCTCGAGCGGGTGTTCATGGTAGTGGCTTTTCCGTCGTGGCCAATGAGGTGAAAGAGCTGGCCAGACAATCGGCAGAGGCGTCCACGCATATAACGGCGCTGATACAGGCGACGTCGAATGATATCCGGCTGGGTGCGGAATCTGTCACCAGCACCGGGCAGGCCCTGCAAAACATCGGGCAATCGATCAGCGACGTCGAGCAGGCTACCCATACGATCGTGAACGAATCACGTCAGCAAGAGAAGGGTATGGACACCATCGTGGAGATCGTTGGACAATCTCGGGTATTGATGGACTCTGACGTGACACTGGCCGACACCAACAGGGAAACGTCGGTGTTTCTGGGTGAGTTGGCTCATCGAGTGAACGAGTTGCTGGCTTTTTTCAAGGCCGGTGACATCGAGCCTGGCATCGCCTCGGCGAAAGATGATAAGTGTCACGCGGTGATGGCTGAAAGCACGCTGAACAAGGCTGCCTGAATTTGTTATGGAATCGTTATGATTTCGTGATAACTCGGCTGCCCGATCGGACTCTATTCCTGAAGTTGTTGACGAGAAGCGAATCCCCGCCGTCTCGTCGCGCTTGTTTGTCCAACCACTCAGGAGTGTTGTCATGCGTTTTTCACCTCGTTCAGCCGTCGCTGTAGCCGTTTTTCTTGCCAGTACCGCATCTGCCATGCCTGCTCTGGCTGCAGATTACGAAATCACGATCACCAACCTGACCCGTGGTCAGCATTTCACGCCACTTGTTGCCGCCGCTCATGACGCCGGCGTTCAGATGTTCCACGCCGGTAGTGAGGCCTCCAGTCAGCTGCAATCCATTGCCGAAGGCGGTGATATCGGTCCGATGGTCGAATTGCTGGGCACGGTCGGCGCCGATTACGTAGCCGGTGAGGGGCTGCTGGCACCTGGGGCCACTGTCACACTCACGTTGACGGATGTGGCCGAGAGTAACTCCCTGTTATCACTCAGTGGCATGCTCTTGCCCACCAACGACGGGTTCATCGGAGTGGACTCTGCACACTTGTCCTCTGCATCAGCCGGCTCCATGACGATTTTCGCTCGTGGCTATGATGCAGGCACCGAAGCCAATGATGAGCTGCTTGGCGGCGGCGCCCCTGGGGTCTCCGGTTTTCCTGCACCCCCACCGGTGGTGGCCACTGGAACCGGTACCGGAGCTTCAGGTATCAGTGCGCAGGCTGAAGGTTATGTCCATGTACATCCGGGAGTGATCGGTGATCTGGATCCCAATGGTGGTGTGAGCGACATCAATGTTGCCGTTCACCGATTCCAGAATCCGGTTGCCCGCGTCACCGTTTCCAGAGTCGGGGGAGGCGACTCTGGCTCGGGGGCAGGCGTCAGTGCTGTCGGCAATCTGTCTGGTGCCGTCTATTCGTCGTCTGCCCTCGAACTGTTCTGGGAGCCAGCGCTGGCAGACAGTACAGCAGTGGTTGCCTATCGTGTGACGCGAGACGGCAATACGGTGGACACCTTTGACGGGCTGAGCTTCTTTGATCAGAACCTGACCGCAGGCACCCGCTACAGCTATGAGGTCAGTGCCATTGATGCCGATGGCAATGAAGGTGATGCAAGAGCCGTTCAGTTGACCACGAATGCACGTTGATGCTGCTGTTTGTGCCGATCGAGTGTGCTGCGTCACAACAGGATAGTACCCGGTCATGAACTTCGTGACCGGTGCAGTCTCCAAGCAGCATGACTGACAACTGCGAATCGACAGCGCCGGACTCTCTTCTGCGGGAAGAGAGTCCGGCATTGCATCCAGCCAGACGTATTCTGCTGGTGGAGGATGATCCAGACATCGCCGCTTTGCTGAAGGTACACCTGGCGGATTACGGTGCGCAGGTGGTGCATGTGGATGACGGTGTCGATGCGCTGAGCAGTGCATTGCAGGGAAAGTGGGACATGCTGATTCTGGATCTGGGTCTGCCGGGGATCGATGGTGTCGTCATTGCGCGTCAGGTACGCAAACACAATCCTGCCATACCGATTCTGATGGTCACGGCTCGCGGCTCGGAAGCCGAACGGGTACAGGGGCTCGACGCCGGCGCGGATGACTATGTGGTCAAACCCTTTTCCATGATCGAGCTGGTCGCCCGCGTACGTGCCCTGTTTCGGCGATCCGACGCCGCGGTTCGCAGGATTGGCGAACCGGTATTGGTAGCGGGCGATCTGGTACTGGATGCCAATACACAAACGGTCAATGTCTCGGGTAGTACGGTCGAGTTGACGTGCCGGGAGTTTACTCTGCTGGCCGAGTTTGTTGCTCGTCCCGGCAAGACGTTCAAGCGAAGTGAACTGCTAGAGAACGTCTGGGGCACTCAGTACGAAGGCTATCGCCATACTGTCAATACGCACATCAACCGGCTACGCGCCAAGATAGAACCGGATCCTGCGACTCCCCGATATATCCTGACTGTCTGGGGCGTCGGCTACAGGCTGGATTGCTGATACATGGCATCGTCTCTGTTTGCCAGGCTGAGTCTGGTCTTTGCCCTTATCCTGTTGGCGCTTGGCCTGATGACTCTGGCTATCGCCAATCGCAGCCAGCAGCGGTATTTCGAGGAGTTCACTCAGGAACTCAATCGACCGGCGGCCATGTACATGGCCAACCAGACACGCTTGTTTGTAGACGGCCAACCAGACGTCCAGGCACTGGGTGAGTTGGCCAGTCACGTCATGATGATCAACCCCAGTCTGCAGGTATACCTGCTGGATCATCAGGGGATGGTGGTGGGGTCGATGAATGGCGCCACCGAAGCTCGACAGCAGGTAGTCGACCTGGAACCCATTCGGCAATTCCTGTCCGAAGAACCTCGTCTGCCAGTGTACGGCGACAACCCTGCTGTACCTGGTCAACGACGCGTCTTCTCGGTGTTTCCTGTCGACGGTAGTCAGGCTGGCAACACGGGCTGCGACCAATGTGGGTATGTCTATGCCGTTCTGGGCGGTGAGCGACACAGTTCACTCTGGGAGTCACTAGGGGCCAGTTATGCAGTTCGCGATACCTCCGTGATGTTGGCGGGTGTGCTGCTGTTTGCTCTGGGAGCGGGTATGGCGCTGTTCTTCCTGATGACGCGGCCACTGCGAGCGATGACGGCTGCGGTGGGACAGTGGAGGCTGGCAGCAGGTCAGCCTGTAGACGCAAACGCGGTCGGGTCGGCGGATTTACGGCAGGAAGGTAACGAGTTGCGAGCGCTCGAAAGTACTTGCCGAGCGATGGTCGAGAGCTTGAACGAGCAGTATCAGGCACTGGATGCGGCCGACAAGCGACGACGGCATTTTCTGACCAGCGTATCGCATGATCTGCGCACACCCCTGACCAGTCTGAGCGGTGCCATCGAAACCCTGCTGCTCAAGAAGGACACGCTGGGTGAACAGGATCTGGAGCATTATCTGCTGCTGGCACAACGTCAGGGCGGACGTTTGTGGCGACTGATTGCACAGGTGTTCGAACTGGCACGTCTTGACTCAGGCGAAGTCACCCTTCAGGCAGAGCGATTTCCCTTGTCGGAACTGGTATCCGATACGGTGCAGGATCTCGATGCCATGGCAGAGGATCGCGGAGTTGTATTACTGGTGAACTGTCAGTGCGATGACAAATCGATGTTCGTGGAGGCCGATATGGGGCTGATGCAGCGAGTACTGGAGAATCTCTTGACCAATGCGATTCGCCATACTCCGGAAGGTGGGCGAGTGACTATCACTCTGGAAGTACCGTGTGATACACGGCTGAAGGTCGCGGTGGAAGATACTGGAAGAGGGTTCGCCTGTGCTCTTGAGGGATGTTCATTGACAGGCATTGATGAGCTGACACGATCTGGAACCGAGTCAAGCCTTGCTCGTGCAACGTCCGTTGACAGGCGTCACCTGGAGCATGGAGGCAGTATTGCATTACACGGCAGTGGTCTTGGACTTGGCATCGTGCAGCGTATCCTGGCCATGCACGGTAGTGAAGCCTTTGTCTGGAGTTGGCCTGGCAAGGGTAGTCGTATCTGTTTCGAACTACCGGTCTGCCAGTTGGCACCGTCCTGAGCACCGGACTGCCAGCAGGCAAGGATTCATGTCCTGAGGAGAAAGAACAAGCCGATGATCTACGGACTGTCGACCTTGCCTTCGACAGGGAATGTTCGTTGGCGTCGAGTCACCCTGCTCGACTGATGCTGTTCGCGCACGAACACATACAGGCCACTCAGTACGATGATGGCTATTCCAAGCCACGACAGGGCATCTGGCCATTCGTCGAAGAGAAACCAGCCCAGTGCGGTTGCCGCGATGATTTCCACGTAGCCGAAGGGTGCCAATAGTGATGCGGGAGCCCGGTTGACGGCAATGACGACCAGCAGGTGGCCAACAGCCGCAATCAAGCCGATCAGCATCAGCCAACTCCATTGAGCCAGATCAGGAACGACAGGCGTCCATTCCGGATTTCCACTGTAAAGGCCTACCAGCAATGCCAGTGATAATGCAACGGCAGCACCGACACCCGACGCGAATTGCATGATCAGTGGGTGGTCTATATTGGCTACCGAACGCGTGACAGCCAGGTAGCAGGAAAAGAAGAAAGCGGCGCCGATAGGAAGCAATGCTGCCGGCGTGAATGAATCACTGCCGGGCTGAATGACCAGCAAGGCTCCCAGGAAACCTGCCAGTACAGCCCCTTTGCGATGCCAGCCGGTCTTCTCGCCCAGAAACAGCATCGCCAGCAGGGTCAGGATCATTGGCTGAACGAAGAAAATGGCAATGGCATTGGCCAGCGGCAGTGTCTGCAGAGAAAAGAAGAAGAAAGTGGTGGCAATGGCCAACAGTAATCCTCGCAGTGCATGTATCGCAGGCCGCTTTGGCCAGAGTGCGCGTACGCCCATCAATGGAATGATGGCTGCTCCCATGAGAATGAACTGAAATACAAAGCGGCCCCAGGTGATCTGCACCGGCGACAGGCTATCGCCAAGGAATTTTGCAATGGCATCCATGATCGGCACAATCATGGTGCCCGTTACCATGAAGAGAATTCCCCAGGTTGGCGAGGTGGTGCTGTTCTGCCAATGTGCAAACAGGGAAGGCGCACTCGTTCTCATGGCTGACTTGTTGTCTTCTGCACATGCACGCCATGTTCTATCGCCGGCAGGGTATCCGCATTGATGAAGCCCTGGGCGGCAGCATGAGTGGCTGCTGCCAGCGTGTCCGGTACCAGCAGCATGTCCACATCCTTCTGCTTCAGGTGCTCGACGAGACGTTGAACCGAGGCGCTGCGCCAGTCATCACTGACATCGCGGATATAGATGGTCTTGATCTGGTCGGGATACTCATCGGTGATGGAGGCGTAGATTTCCGGGTCATCCTGACCGCTGTCGCCACAGAGAATGAACGGCAGTGTCGGATACATATCCAGCACGGAGCGAATCTGTTCGAGCTTGTGATCATGATGAGATCCGGCGATGAACTTGGTTTCATCGATACCGAAATCACGCAACATCAGTGGACCGGGCACGATGTGGTTGAGGCGCATGAAATCGGTCAGGAATTCATACAGGTTCCACGGACTGCTGGACACATAGAAAAAAGGGTTGCCCCCGTCATGCAGCGCCTGATAGAACTCTGCGACGCCATCAAAGGCGAGCCGGGTCGTGGCCGACTCCAGCAGGGTCAGCCGCATCATCTGTTTCAGGGAGGTGGCATTGGTGATCAGCAAGGTATCGTCGATGTCGCTGATGACCCCGAAACGAGCCGCGGCATCAGGCAGGTTGATGATCGGGTCGCCATCGATCTTCAGCGTACTGAAGCCGGGCAGAGTGATCTCGACAGGAATCGAGGAGCCTGATTCCGTGGTCTCACGCATGTCGAAATCGAGCTGAAAATAGCCTTCTTCGTCCGTGACGCTTTCGGTCTGAACGGAACCGACACAGCCTCTGACAGTTACCCCCGGCACCTCGTCGGTCGCAAAGCGTGAATAGCTGTCCCTCAGGTTGTTCCACAAGGTCGATGTGCCGGGTAGCGATGGTTGTCTGTAGCGCAGTACACGACCGCTCAGGCTGCCTTGCCAACCTTGCGACAATGTCGTGGCGAAGCCGCGATAGGCAATGACATGCAGATGAACTTCCGGATGCAGTTTTTCCTGCGCACGCGATCTGACGATATCGAGCGCATTCTCGGTACCCATGCCGAGCTGGTGAAACAGGGTTTTCCAGGGATTAGTGGCCATTAGCGAGACATCAAGCGTTTGAGGTATTGACCCGTGTATGAAGTTGCGCAGTCGATGACGTCATCAGGTGTTCCTGCAACCACGACATTACCGCCACGCTGACCGCCTTCGGGGCCCATGTCGATGATCCAGTCGGCAGTCTTGATTACGTCCAGATTATGCTCGATGATGATGACGGTGTTGCCTGCATCACGGAGTCGCTGCAAGACGCCCAGCAATGCCTTGACGTCCTCGAAATGCAAGCCGGTTGTGGGTTCGTCGAGTATGTACAGCGTATTGCCGGTATCGCGTTTCGACAGTTCGCGAGCCAGCTTGATACGTTGCGCCTCGCCGCCGGACAGCGTGGTCGCATTCTGGCCGAGGGTGATGTAGGAAAGCCCTACATCCATCAAGGTGGCGAGTTTGCGGTGCAGAACCGGAACGGCGGCGAAGAAGTCATGTGCCTGTTCTACCGTCATGGAGAGCACCTGATGAATGTTCTGACCCTTGTAGCGTATGTCCAGAGTTTCCCGACCATAGCGCTTTCCCTGGCAGACATCGCAGGCGACATAGACATCCGGCAGGAAGTGCATTTCCACTTTTATCAGGCCGTCACCCTGGCAGGCTTCGCAGCGTCCTCCTTTCACATTGAAACTGAAACGTCCGGGTTTGTAGCCTCGGGAACGTGCTTCATGGGTACCGGCAAACAGGTCGCGAATGGGCGAAAACAGGCCTGAGTAGGTAGCCGGGTTGCTGCGTGGGGTTCGACCTATTGCGCTCTGGTCGATATCCACGATCTTGTCAAACACCTTGAGCCCGCTGACACTCTTGACGGGTGAGGGCGTATGCCGGGCATGGTTGATGACATTCGCTGCCTGCTTGTAGAGGGTGTCATTGATCAGTGTCGATTTGCCCGAGCCGGAAACACCGGTGACAACGGTGCAGATACCCACTGGAATCTTCACATCGATGTTCTTCAGATTGTTGCCACTGGCCTGCTTGATCGTGATGAACTGCTTGCCGGGTTTCTTCCTCTCAGGTATCTCGATGAAACGCTTGCCGGACAGGTACTGGCCGGTAATGGAGTCGGGACTGTTGATGATCTGCGCCGGGGTGCCGGATGCGACGATGGTGCCGCCGTGCACGCCGGCACCGGGGCCGATATCCAGTACGTGATCCGCTTCCCTTATCGCATCCTCGTCGTGTTCGACCACAATGACGGTATTGCCCAGGTCACGCAGGTATTTGAGTGTGCCGAGCAGCTTGTCGTTATCGCGCTGATGCAGGCCGATCGAGGGTTCATCCAGCACATACATGACGCCCTGCAGTCCGGCACCAATCTGGCTGGCCAGCCGGATGCGTTGTGCTTCACCGCCGGAGAGAGTGTCGGCACTACGGTCCAGTGACAGATAATCCAGACCGACATTGACCAGGAAGTTGAGTCGCTGGAGGATTTCCCCCGTGATCTTGTCAGCCACCTCACGGCGCTGACCGGTGAGGGTCAGAGAGTCGATCAGCGCGCGGGTTTCTCCAATGGAATGGCTGACCACCTCGGGCAGGCTGTGGCCATCCACCAGTACGTGCCGGGCCGCCTCATTGAGTCTTGCCCCCTTGCAATCGGGGCAGGTGCGCGAACTCAGCAGTTTGCCCAGTTCTTCGCGAACAGCGTTCGATTCGGTGTCCTTGTAGCGACGAGTGAGATTCGGAATGATGCCTTCGAAAGGACGCCGGGACTCGTAACTGGCCTGGCCCTTCTCGCTCTGGTAGTTGAAGGTGATTTCCTCCTCACCGGAGCCATGCATGATGATGTCGCGGATTCGTTCGGGTAGTTCGTCGAACACGGTATCGACATCGAAGTCGTAATGCCGGGCCAGCGACTTGATCATCTGGAAATAGTAGGTATTGCGCTTGTCCCAGCCGCGAATGGCTCCCCCGGCAAGACTGACGGACGGGTCAGCGATGATGATGGCTGGGTCGAAGAACTGACTCAGCCCCAGACCGTCACAGCCCGGGCAGGCACCGTGGGGACTGTTGAACGAAAAGGCGCGAGGCTCCAGCTCCGGCAGGGAATAGCCACACTGGCTGCAGGCGAAGCGTGTCGAGAAGACCATATCCTCGCCTTCCCCGTTCAGCAGGGTGACAATGGCGTTACCGTCACTCAGATTGGTCGCTGTCTCGAAGGACTCGGCCAGGCGAAGCTGCAACTCATCACGAACCTTGAAGCGATCCACTACCACGTCGATGGTGTGCTTCTTTTTCGCAGGCAGGCTGATGTCGCCCTCCAGTTCAGTGATCACCCCGTCGATCCGTGCCCGCAGATAGCCCTGAGCTCGTAGCCGTTCCAGCAGAGTGGCATGATCGCCCTTGCGATCCTGAACCACGGGTGCCAGCAAGGCCAGCGCCGTACCGGATTCCAGTGCCATCACCTGATCCACCATCTGACTCAGTGTCTGTGCCTCGAGTACCTCGCCATGGCGCGGACAGGTCGGTGTGCCGGCGCGCGCGTACAGAAGCCTCAGGTAATCGTAGATTTCGGTGATGGTGCCGACAGTGGAGCGCGGATTATGCGAGGTGGACTTCTGTTCGATGGAAATGGCAGGCGACAGGCCGTCGATCAGATCGACATCGGGCTTGTCCATCACCGACAGAAACTGCCGCGCATAGGCAGACAAGGACTCCACGTAGCGCCTCTGGCCTTCGGCAAACAGCGTATCGAAGGCCAAGGAGGACTTGCCGCTGCCCGACAGTCCGGTGATGACGATCAATGCATCACGTGGTAGATCGACATCGATATTCTTGAGATTGTGGGTGCGTGCACCCCGGATGCGGATCGTATCCATCGCTGGGTTTCTGCTGAGCTGGGTTTGAAGGGAGGGCAGGTGCCCGTCAGGCTGTTCGCCTGATACTATACCCCGCTTGTAACGCTGCTCCACCCGGGTCCCTTGAACGAGTCAATCCCTACATCCTCTACTGGACTGCTACCGCGAGAGCGGCGGGCGACCTGGTCGCTTTCGCTGATCTACATGGTCAGGATGGTCGGCTTGTTCATCGTGCTGCCCGTATTCAGCCTTTTCGGTGACCATTACAGCGGCAGCACACCCTTGCTGGTGGGGCTGGCGATCGGCATCTACGGTCTCCTGCAGGCCTGTCTGCAGATCCCCTTCGGTATGCTCAGCGACCGCATCGGGCGCAAGAAGGTCATTACCATCGGACTTTTGCTTCTGGCCGCAGGCAGTGTCGTTGCAGCCACATCGGATACCATCTACGGAGTCATTTTCGGGCGTGCCCTGCAGGGGGCGGGGGCTATTGCCGCGGCGCTGATGGCGTTGGCTGCCGATCTGACGCGCGATGAGCAGCGTACCAAGGTCATGGCAAGCATGGGCGCCAGTATCGGCTTTGCTTTCATCCTGGCGCTGGTCCTCGGTCCCTTGCTGATCAGCTGGTTTTCCATTGACGGGCTGTTCTGGCTGACAGCCGCCTCAGCGCTGCTGGCCATCGTGATGTTGCATACGCTGGTGCCCACGCCTGAGCGCTGTCAGTACAGCGCCGATACAGGCGCCAATACGGGCACCATGAAGCGCCTGCTACGGCATAAACAACTGTTGCGGCTGGACGTGAGCATCTTCATGCTGCACATGATCATCACGGCGGTCTTCTTTGCCGTTCCGCTGGGGCTGCGTGACGCTGGAATCGCTTCCGATAAACAGTGGCTGGTCTACCTCCCGGCGGTACTGGTGGCGTTTGCCGTCATGATCCCGCTGATCATCTGGGGCGAGCGCAAGGCGATGCGGGCCGTGCTCTTGCTGTGTGTCGCCGGCCTGACGCTGACTCAGTTGCTGTTTGCAGGTCCTGGTCTGCTGGGGCTCGATGCCAGTGCTGTCTGGCTGTTCATCGGTATCACCACCTTCTTCTGCTTCATGAATACCCTGGAGGCGCTGCTGCCATCCCTCGTGTCGCGCCTGGCGCCTGCCGCTGCCAAGGGTAGCGCCATGGGCATCTACAGCAGTAGCCAGTTCATGGGCTCCTTTGTCGGCGGTGCCGGTGCCGGTTGGCTTTACGGCAGTGTGGGTGCGTCCGGACTTTTTGCTGTAGTCGCCTTGATGTGCCTTGCCTGGGGAGTGCTGCTGATGGGCTTCAAGCCGCCCCGCAAGATGGCGACTCACCGCCGAGCGCTGAGCGAAGAAGAGCGTGGTCGGGGCGATGGGCTGATAGCAGAGCTGGAGTCCATTCCCGGTGTCGAAGAGGTCGTCATTGCGTTGGATGAAGGCGTGGCCTATCTAAAGGTAGACAAAGCGCGTTTTCAACCGCTCACTGAGTGAGGCGGGTTCAGATCCGCTCAAGTCAGGCGCGGGAATCACGCTCGCAGCAGGGCAGCGGGGTAGTCACGCAGGTTTTGATGCAGAAAAGTTCGGCAACCGGGGCGATTCCCTGTCGTTGAATCAAGCTTGTGCAGGGTCAACAACATACGGCGAGGCTGATGAAACGAACCCTGAAAAAGAGGCGCAAGAAGCTACCGTCGTTGAGAGCAGAACAGCTGGCGGCCCAGCACACGGCACTGCGTGGCAGAGTTGTGGCTCTTGCTGCCATCGCACTGCTGGTGACGCCGTTGGTACCGTGGCCAGGCCCACTGTATCTCTATTGTGTTCTCTTCGTGTTTGCCTTGCTGGGATGGGGAGGCTGGTATGTCGAGAACGCGGCCTGGGGCAAGTCGTGGCATCAATACGTTTTTGTCACTGCCGATTTCGCCTTGATGGCGTTCATCCTGCTGTTCCCGAATCCGCTGTTGCCGCTCGACTATCCCCCGCAGTTCATTCTGCGATACGGCAATTTCATCTACTTCTTCGTGTTGCTGGCAGGCTTGACCTATGTCTACAGGCCGCGTCTGGTGGTGTGGGGAGGCTTGTCTGCTGCGGCTTGCTGGTCCATTGGTAGTCTCTGGCTACTTCGCCTGCCGGATACCGCACGGTTCCCTTCGGGTGATCTGAGTACGGAAGCGGCTCTGAGTGCGTTTGCCACACCTACCTATATCGACGTTGGTACCCGAGTGCAGGAGGTTGGCGTGCTGCTCATTTCGGCCGGGCTGCTGGCATTGGCAGTCAAGCGGTCCCGAACAATCGCAATCCAGCAAGCCAGACTGGCTCGGGAAAAGGCCAATCTGGCGCGTTACTTTCCGGACAAGACAGCCGAGCTACTGGCGGGCAAGAACAATCCGTTCTCGCAACCACGTGAGCTTCATTGCGCCATCGTCTTTGCTGATCTGGTGTCATTCACACCCTGGTCGCAGCAGCACACACCTGCACAGAGCATCACCTTGCTCAGAGAGGTCCATGGCATCCTTGCCAGGATAATCTTCGCCAACAATGGCACCCTCGACAAGTTCATGGGGGATGGGCTCATGGCAACATTCGGTACACCGGAACCCACAGAGAGTGATGCTTCGAACGCTCTTGTTGCAGCCATGGAGATGGCTGATGCCTTCGAGCTCTGGAGAAAGTCCAATACGCTGCCCGATACCGAAGGGCTGAGTCTGGCTATCGGTGGTCATCACGGAAGTGTGGTCGTCGGCGATATTGGTAGTGAAGAGAGGCTGGAGTTCGCGGTCATCGGAGATGCGGTCAACGTGGCAAGCCGGCTAGAATCTGCAACACGGCAACTGGGCTGCCGGTGTCTGATCAGCTCGGAGCTCTCGGAGGCGGCGCAACGAGAGGGGTCGATCGATATATCACGGCACCTTGACCGGCTCGAGACTCACGAGCCCATACCCTTGCGTGGACGGAGCGGCAAGACGTCGGTCTTCGTATTGCGCTGAGCAGCTACAACGCTCAACTTCGTGAAACAGGGTGGTCATATTCCATGCAGGGAATGAACGTATGGCGTCTTGCCTGAGTGACTGGCTTTGCAATGTATTGAAAGTGAATCAAGCTCATGTGCGGAAGGCGAGCCTGAATGCTTTTCCAGTACACTCGTTACTCTGATAATGTCACTTTTCGAAAAGGGGAATATCGTGTCAGACATCCTGAAACCCGGCAATGTCGCTGTAATCACTGGTGCAGCCTCGGGCATCGGACTGGCCACTGCCAGACTGTTTGCCGGCAAGGGCATGCGAATAGTAATGGCTGACACGTCATCAGAACTCGACTCCGTCGCGGCGACAGTGGAGGGTGAAGTCATGGCTTATCCTACGGATGTGTCCGATCCGGAGGCCGTACAAGCGCTCGCGGATGCCGCCTATTCCAGGTTCGGTCGGACAGATGTCCTGATGAACAATGCAGCGTCACGCGTGTCTGGGGGAGCAGATGATTCTCTGGAGGCCTGGCATCAGGTCATGGGGGTGAACTTCTGGGGGGCTGTGCACGGAGAGCGCGCTTTTCTGCCGCGAATGCTGGCCCAGAAAACACCCGGTGTCATCGTCAATACCGGCTCCAAGCAGGGAATTACAAACCCACCGGGTAATACGATCTACAACGTCAGCAAGTCCGCCCTCAAGACTTACAGCGAGCAACTGCAGCATTCTCTGCGCAATCTCGATAACTGCAAGATCAGCACCTGCCTTCTGGTACCGGGCTGGACGACGACAGGGAATGCCATGCCAAACCCCGGCGCCTGGATGCCGTTTCAGGTGGCAGAGCGGTTGGTCTCAGGGATTGATGCTGGTGACTTCTACATCATCTGCCCGGACAATGAAGTCACTACCGAGATGGACAACAAGCGTATTCTCTGGAGTGCCGAAGACATCACCGAAAACCGTCCGCCATTGTCCCGATGGCATCCTGACTGGGAAGACAGATTCAGTAACTGACTTTCCGAGAAAAGCTTTTCGCGTAGCTCGGCACTGATATCATCGGGGCCTTTCATCGTCGAGGAGTACGTAAATACGCGGCCAATAAATAGGGGATGTGTCGTATTTTTCGCAATTTCGAGAAATCGGTTTGTCGGACTTGTTCATCGACAAAATCAGACATTCTTCAAATTGATGCATCAAGAAAGTGGCAGAAATTCACATTTCTTCACCAATAATTCATTGGAGCATATTCACTTCGATATTGCCGTACACACGCTACGGAATTACGGACTTGCAGTGAGGGTGTCATCTCGTTGATATTGGCGTCATGGTCCTGGCAGATAGAACGAGAGCCCGAACAATGAGAAATAATACAACTACTGACAATCGTCGCAAGGTACTTATCACTGGCGGTTCCGGCACAGTAGGGCAAGCCTTCATCAAGCAGTATAGAGATGAATTCCAGTTCTTTAATGTCAGTCGTAACGAAACCTATATCGAAAAACTCAGGAACTGCTTTCCAGAAGTGCATTCCTATGTGTCCGACATCCAGGACCTTGATCACCTGACCACGATTTTCCTCAAGGTGAAACCTGACATCGTCATTCATGCGGCGGCGTTGAAGCATGTCAACTTTGCTGAATTGAATCCATCTCGTACCACCGAGATAAATATCTCAGGCAGCCTGAATATCATCAAGGCGAGTGTGCGTGCCGAGGTACCGATTGTTGTCGGTATCAGCACCGATAAGGCCTGCCAACCGGAGAATATCTATGGCTATTCAAAGAAGATCATGGAGCAGATGTTCCTCGAACACTACAATGAGCGTACCAGGTTCGTATGTACTCGGTTTGCCAATGTGGCTTGCTCGAACGGATCCGTCATACCATTCTGGATTGACAGCGCCAGGAAAGGCGAAACGCTGAAGCTGACTGATTCGCGCATGAATCGCCTGATGTTCACCAGTGAAGAGGCTGCGGTTCTCATCCGCAAGAGTATCGAAAACGCAGAGATTTCCAATCGCCCTTTTGTGCTGTGCAGCCGGATGAAATCAGTGGGCATGCTGGATCTGGCCATTCAATTATCCGATGATTTCGGTGACGGTGGAAAACCTGAAATAGTCGGCATGCGACCGGGGGAAAGGCTCTTCGAGATTCTGGTCAGTCAACAAGAGTTGCCTCACGCTTTCTACTCGGATGATGGCCGCTACATTGTTCTGCATTCCGATGAGTTCGGCGCGGAGCATGTCTCGGAGCCCTTGTCGTCGCTGACAGCGGATTATATGAGTGAAGAGGAAATGCGCTTGCTGTATGGCGAATACACAAGACGCGGTGAAAACCATTTGAAACTGGCACATAGCTCGTAACTCCGCATCAAGCAGGTGTTCTCATGACTATCTTGTTTCTCCTGTCCGCGCTGTTTGTTCTTTATACCTATGCGCTGTTTCCACTCATTCTCCATCTGAGGGCGAGAGGGAAAACCTTGCCGGCTGTGGCCACTCCGGTGGAATGGCCCAGCGTCAGCATCGTGATTGCGGCACACAATGAAGCGGACAATCTGCCGGTCAAGATTGCCAGTCTGGAAAAGCTGGACTACCCGCCTGAGCTGCTTGAGTGGATCATCGTGTCCGACGGCTCAACGGACGGTACCCATGCTCTGCTTTCAAGGGAATTCGAAGGCTACCCGCAGCGACACGTCAAGCACCTCGAGACATCGCTGGGTAAATGCGGTGCGCTCAATGAAGGTGTGTCAATGGCAAGGCATGACATCATCCTGTTCATGGATGCTCGTCAGCCTGTCTCGGCAGATGCCATCAGGAAGCTGGTTCCTTTCTTCGCGCACGAGGAGGTTGGCGCTGTCAGCGGTGAGCTTGTCCTGTCGGAAGACAATAGTCTGGAAGCAGCGAATTTCGGCCTGTACTGGCGATACGAGAAATGGATTCGTGATAACGAGAGTCGCCTGTTTTCCACAACAGGCGCCACTGGCGCTCTATATGCCATTCGTCGAGCCGAGTTCACACCCAACGCCGTAGGAACCCTGCTTGATGACTTCAATACGCCGGTTGAGTTGTTGAAGACAGGCAAGAGGACTCTGTTTGTACCCGGTGCCTACGCTTTTGACAAGGCGGCAGATGATGTCAGGCAGGAATTTCGTCGCAAGGTCAGAAACCTGGCCGGAAACTGGCAATCGTTTCAGACGCATCCATGGCTTTTCAAACCCGCCCGTAACCCGGTGTGGTGGCAGTTCCTGTCCCACAAGTTCTTTCGCTTGCTCGTCCCTTATGCGTTGATCATCGCATTCGTGACAGCGGCGCTGGGGCAGGGGGTATTCCTCGATTTCATGTTCTTCGTTCAAGTGGCATTTTATGGCGCTGCCGCCGCAAGCTTCGCCAACCTGCCCGGAACCGGCAACAAGGTGTTCAACATGATCAAGATATTCATTCAGCTGAACACCGCGGCCTTTGTGGCAACGGCTCGCTTCTTCATGAGTCGCAAGGCCATCAGCTGGCGCTGAACGCAGTTGACTTCGATTGAGCGAGAGCGGGCCCCTCTCGCATTGGACCCGCAAGCCTTCGCTAGAGAATCAGTCTGTCAGCAGGTTGCCGACTCGCTCGGGTAATGGGGTTGCGCCGGCAATCTTGCCGATGATCTTGCCCGGCCATGCGTAGCGCTGGTTGTGGCGGGCAAACAGTCTGCCTTCGGTTGTTGCCAGAATTTCCGTGCTTTCACCCAACGGATCGATGATCAGGGCGATGACATCGCCTTCACGTACGAGATCGCCTAGCTGGGCACGATAGATGATTATACCTTCGGTGGCAGATATCACCTGCTGCATGGCAGTCAGCGCCGTGGCCTCGCACAGAAGGCGAGGCAAGGACCCTGGCGAGCCGGCCACAAGTTCTCGTCGAGTCAGAAAGCGCAGCAATGCCGCGGCGTCGTCACGGATCAGCCGTTCGTCGACATCATTGCTGGAGCGCAATTCGACAGTTGCCGCAAGACAAGCCGATGGGATCGGTTTGTCGGGAAACGCAGCCGCCAGTTGCCACCAGGGTGCACTGCAGGCCTCGTCGAAAGGATTTCCTCCGGATTCTTCGCACAGCAATACTGCGCGGGCATCTATTTCCGCGGCAAGGTCGGCAGCCTCGGGCCACAGTGGTGTGCCTGTATAGAGATGCAACTGCGCTTCATTATCGGAGTGAATGTCCAGAACGATATCAGCGTCGCAAGCAAGTCTCATGAGCGTGTGACGCAGGGTATCGATTCCCGTTTCAGGTGTCATCTCTACCAGCAGCTTGTTCATTTCAGATCGAATCGCGGCGACATTGGCATCGGGGTCATCACCAAGTGCGCTACCGATCGTTTCGAGGATACCCGTCCCCAGGTCGGGGTATTCCCGGTTGAAATTGACGCCGCTTTCAGCGTCGAAGCGTCCTTGCAGAATGTCGAAATCCCGCTGTGCCAGGCCAATCGGGTTGGCGACAGGAACCAACACGATTTCGCCGCTGATTTCGCCTCTCTGGTCGGCTTCCTCCAGGTGTTGAGCAAGTTCCCGCAATACCAGCATGCCGGGGAGCTCGTCAGCGTGCAAACCTGCCTGAAGATAGGCTTTGGGGCGTGCTCCCGGTTGTCCAAAGCGAAAGACGTTCAGCTCTTTCGCATCACTCCCGGCAGAGGGAGAAAGACTGATTACCTCGCGGTGCACAGAAGTTGTTGCCGCAACGTCTGATTTTTCGCTAGAGTCGGATATGGAATTCATGGTGTTAGTCAATCACTGGTGTTGGTTTGCCTGGTCCCGGCAATGAGCGACATGATCTATTCCTGTTCAGATCAGCCCAGCCGTTGCCATCATTCATGCAATAATGAATGATAGCTCCATACCTCATCAGTCTGGTCGGCTGAACAGTATTCCACAAGCGTCCCGTAACTCAAGATATCCGGAGCCTGAATGCAGATAGTATCAACCTCGTGCTACGTAGGCCCTAACATCTACTCGCTTCAACCGTTGATCAGGCTCTCTGTCGATCTGCATCGAAGAGCCGGAAAACCGGTGTCCGATTACGCCGATGTTCTGCTGGAGCCCTTGTTGAGGTTTGTGCCGGGCCTGGCAACTGCACGCGCCGAAAATGGCGAGCTGTTGATGGATCGGGCGCGCAGCGCGCCGGATTGCCATCTTGGAGAATTGATGGCGCATTTGGCACTGACTCTGCAGAATCAGGCCGGCGCGCCTGCCAGCATGGCATTTGCCAGGCCGTCCACGGCGCATCCGGACGAAGTCGAAGTACTTTTCGGTTACGAGTCACGTGATATCGGGATAGAAGCCGGTGACGTGGCGCGTGACCTGATCCTTGACCTGATTGCGCCGGAAAGCGATGAGGACGCAAGCGACAGTGCCATCGAAGAGAAGCTTGAAGATTTCATGTACTTTGCGTCGCGCCGCTCACTGGGGCCTTCGGGTCAGGCGCTCGTGCAGGCAGCCGATGCCCGGGACATCCCCTGGGTGAGGCTCAACGACGCAAGCCTCATCCAGGTAGGGCAGGGGAAATATCAGAAGCGCATCGAAGCGGCGCTGACCAGTGAAACTTCCCATATCGCGGTGGAGATCGCGTCTGACAAGGAGATGTGCACGCGCCTGCTCTCCGACCTCGGGTTACCGGTGCCGGTTCAGGAATTGGTCAGAGATCCACAAGAGGCCGCCGAGGTGGCGGCCGATATCGGTTATCCGGTCGTCTTGAAACCGATTGACGGCAACCATGGCCGCGGCGTCGTGGTCAATGTCATGAGCGACGAAGAGGCAGAGGAGGCATTTGCGATTGCGGATGCCCAGGGGAGTGCCGTCGTTGTTGAAAGCATGATTGCAGGCGATGATCATCGCTTGCTGGTCGTGAACGGCGTATTGGTCGCCGCGGCCAAGCGGATGCCCGGCCATGTGGTTGGGGATGGCGAACACAGCATCAGCGAACTGGTGGACAAGGTCAATGAGGACCCTCGCAGGGGCGTCGGCCATGAAAACATGCTGACACGGCTTGAACTGGATGACGCGGCGGATCGTATCCTGAAGGAATCCGGTTACACGCATGACACTGTGCCGGTGGCGGATGAGGTTGTCTACCTGCGCAAGACTGCCAATATCTCGACAGGGGGCACAGCGATAGATGTCACTGACATCATTCACCCCGAGAACCGACTGATGGCAGAACGTGCCATACGGGCAGTCGGCCTGGATGTTGGTGCGGTGGATTTTCTGACGACGGATATCACGCAGAGTTATCGCGACACCGGTGGGGCCATCTGCGAGATCAACGCCGGCCCCGGCATGCGGATGCATATTGCACCGTCCGAGGGCAAGGGTCGAGACGTGGGTGGAGCGGTGATGGACATGCTGTTTCCGGAAGGTGCGCCAAGCCGGATTCCGGTGGCGGCTCTCACCGGGACCAACGGCAAGACAACCACTGCGCGCATGCTGGCACACGTGTTGAAGATGGCCGGCCATACTGTCGGACAGACGTCAACGGACGCAATCTATATCGATGGCAACATGACGGTGAAAGGTGACATGACGGGGCCGGCGTCAGCCAACATGGTTCTGCGCGACCCGACCGTTGATATGGCCGTGCTCGAAACCGCTCGCGGCGGAATCGTTCGGGCAGGCCTGGGGTATCGCTACTGCGACGTTGGTGCCGTTCTGAATGTCAGTTCAGACCACCTGGGGCTGGGGGGCGTTGAAACTGTCGAAGAGCTTGCCGAGGTCAAGAGGCTGGTGGTGGAGGTCGCCAAGGATTGCGCGGTGCTCAATGCCGATGATGTACACACCTTGAAAATGGCCGCACACACCAACGCCAGGCATATCTGCTATGTGACCCGCAGACCGGATAATGCGCTGGTGCGCGAGCACATCAATCTGGGCAAGCGCGCGGTCGTGCTCGAGCAGGGCCTCAATGGCGAACAGATTGTCATATACGACAACGGAGCGCAAATCCCACTGATCTGGACGCACCTGATTCCCGCGACCCTTGAAGGCAAGGCGCTACACAACGTCGAAAATGCCATGTTCACGGCAGCCATGGCCTTTTCACTTGGCCTCAGTCTCGATCAGATTCGCACCGGTCTGCGAACCTTCGACAACTCCTTCTTCCAGTCACCGGGGCGGATGAACGTCTTCGATGAGCACGGTTTTCGGGTGATTCTGGATTATGGTCACAATGAAGCGGCTGTTACCGCCATGGTCGATCTGGTCCATCGTCTGAATCCCGTAGGCAAACGTATTGTCTGCGTCACCTGTCCGGGGGACAGACGTGATGAGGATATCCGTGCGATCGCCATGGCTGTGGCCGGTAACTTTGACCATTACATCTGTCATTCGGACGATAATCCGCGCGGACGTACTCCGGCGGAGGTGCCCGAGATGATCAAGGCCGTGCTGATGGAAACGGGTGTGTCCGAAGAGGCGATACAGATAGTGCCCGAAGAGGAAAAGTCGGTCGATACGGCGCTGCAACTGGCGCGACCGAACGATCTTGTACTCATCTTCTGTGATGGCATCACCCGGTCCTGGAAACGGATCGTCTATTTCAAACCGGCTGAGGCACCTCGTCCGATACCGGCCGAGGACAAGGTGGCGGCTGCGGGATTTGAAGTACCCGAGGGGCACAGGATTCTCAGCGATGAACGTGGTGTCCGGATTGTTCCAGACACGTGACCGGAAAGGAGCCGAAATTGGTACGCACTCCTTCGCAAGCCGCTCACAAGGCAGAAGGTGGCCGTAAGCTGGCGGTTATCGGCGGACGACTCGAGGACAACAATGCTTCTGTCTATGCAGAAATGCATCGACTTTCAGGCGGCCGCATACTCGTGTTTCCCACTGCCTCCTCTGAGCCGATCGAAGTCGGCAAAGAGAGCGCGGACGCCTTCAAGTCACATGGCTTCGAGGTAGAAATTGCACCACTGTATGGCAGGAGAGCCCCCAGGGTAGCGAGTGATCCCGAGCTGCTTGAAAAGATTGCCAGTTTTGGTAGCGTCTACTTCACCGGTGGTGATCAGGCAAAGATCCTCAAGGCGCTGTCACCTGATGGGGTAGACACGCCAGCACTGGAAGCAATCAGGAGCGCGCAGATGGCGGGTGGCCTTGTCGCCGGATCGAGCGCCGGTGCTGCGATCATGTCCCAGCCGATGTTGTTGGGCGGTACCTCTCTGGAATCCGTCATTCACGGTGTCACTCAGGACCCGGACAAGCCGGGGCTTCTGCTCGGGCGCGGACTTGGGTTCTTCCCGTTCGGCATGGTGGATCAACACTTCATCAAGCGTGGTCGACTCGGACGAATGGTTGTGGCCATGACCGAAGCCGGGCAGACACGCGGCTTTGGTATCGACGAGAACACGGCCCTCATCATCGAAGGTGCAGCAGGCAGGATCTGCGGCGAATACGGTGTGATGATGCTGAACCTTGATGCGGCAGTTCTCGACTCCGACAGCAAAAGCTATTCGGATGTCACCATCTCCTATCTCGACGATGGCGATACGATTGATCTACGCCACTTCAAGGTCTTTCCGGGTGAGAACAAGCGCAAGGTCGCCAGGTCCGATATCGCCTATTGCGCGCCGGTTCGTTCTCGCCGTAATGTATTTGGTGCCTACACCATCTATGACCTCATGGCGCGTCTTGTTCTGGGAGACAAGAGAGTCTATCGCCGTGATGGTGCTGAGGCGTTCGATGCCAAATCGGGGTTCAATGTCGAATTGACCCTTGCGCGCCTGGAGCGCAAGTCGAAGTGCTTCGTGTCGACCCCCGACAATGGGCTTCGCATGACGGCGCTTGATTTTGATGTCTCGATCTCATCCGAACAACTCAGTGCGACACGACTTGCTGATCGTATGGGACGACGGGGCCGAACCTACGGAATACCCCCCAAGCCCGAATCGACAATCGTCTTGTTGGGTTCATCGCCTTTGAACAGTGCCCCGGAAATGATGGCCGATGCATTGGCGCTCATGGCGGGCGGTACCGTAGGTGTGTTGGCCTGCGCGTCGTCCGAACCACGTCGAACGGCAGACGAGCACATAGCGTTGCTGAAGAAGCAGGGCATCCAGGCCGTCAACCTCGGAGTGACAATCAACAATGTTGATTATGTCGCGCGAAATTCCGACCTGCTGGAGAGCATCGGCAAGATGTCCGCGATCCTGCTTTGTGGCGGCAATCAGATCCGGCTGGTCGATACCTTGTTGCATCGTGGCGAAGAAAGTGCCGTATTGCGCGCCATCGCCAAAGCCCATGCCAGCGGCGTGCCGCTGATCGCGGCCAGCGGGGCGGCGTCAGCACTGTCGGGCGTGATGATCGCTGGTGGGTCGACCTATGAGGCGCTGCGCTTTGGCGTGTCTTCCGATGTGGGTCATCGTGGCCTGGCCATCCAGGAGGGGATTGGGCTGTTTTCGACTGGTATCGTCGATCAGAACCTGATTCGTTCGGATCGTATGGGGCGGCTGGTTGTTGCCTGCGCCGAAGAAAATGAACGGTTCGGAATCGGCGTTTTCGAGGACAGCGCGGTTCTGGCAACTCAGGCAGGCTGCCATCTTGAAGCAGCCGGCAAATCCGGATTCCTGCTGATTGAAATAGATCCGATGAAGCTTGTTCTCCAGAATGACAGTTTCGTGGCAAACGGTGTGCGTCTTACGCTGCTGGGACCCGGTGACAGCGTTGATCTCAGCACCAACGAGGTGACCCGTATCGGACCAGTCGATGCAAGCGTGGCCCTGCTTGAATCAATGGTCGCTGGTCTGACCGAGGAGGCGGGAGCCGCCGTCAGCGGAGCCGATGCGGGCATACACGGTGTGATGATACGACCGGGAGACAGTGAGGGTGCGACAGCGTTTCTCGATCTGGAATGTCCCAGGGATGACAATGCCTGAGGCATCTGTGGCACCTGCTTTTCAAGGCCCATGGCTCGTTGCCGTGCCGTGAAGACAGAAGCATGGTCGAGCTTATCCGCTGACTGAATGCCGAATATCCTGTTCATTCATGATCATGAATGGCAGGAGGCCATTTCAGACCTCCGTCAGTCAGTCCGTGCGGGACATGTTGTTGTTCATGGAATGACGCCTGTAGGCTTTTTCTTCTTGTCGATCTTGGCTTGTTTCTTTTCCTTGGGGCTCAACAATGCTTGCTTCTTGTTTTCCTTGTTGCCCTTCTTTTCTTTGGACATGGCAGAACCTCATTTTGTTGAATATCTTCAATAGCTGAGCATACGTTTTGGCTACATCTTCTGTTGCTTCATCGTTGCCTGGCAGTACTACCCAACCGTTGCCTTCGACGTACCCCGTACGTTAAAGCCCACCATCAATTCGATGTCGTGGCCTGTAAGCGCTTCTTGCCTCACTATGGAAGCTTCTGCTCACTAACACAACCTAAATAAATATTCATTTTCATGGTGGCCTGTGTGGTGGCCATGACGTTCCCATGTTTCAGCCGTCTGGCTGAGCCTGCAACGTGGGGGGGAGGGTGCTATTGAAATGCAGTAATGGCCCCTTTGTCTGAATTCGGATCCGATTGGTGAAATGCGGATCAGGCGATCATGCGGCTTTCAGGTTTTCCTCGGAAACCAGAATCGGCAAGGACACACTGAAGGTCGTGCCTTGTCCCGGTTGGCTATCAACAGCGATCGTCCCATCGTGATCCTTTATGATTCCGTAGGAAATCGAAAGGCCGAGCCCGGTACCTTCACCGACGGGCTTGGTGGTAAAGAAGGGGTCGAACAGCTTGCTGATGTTCTCGGCTTCTATGCCCTTGCCGTTGTCCGTGATGGAGAGCACTACCTGGTCACTCTCAACCTTCGTTGTCACGAGTACTTCACCGAATTCATCCATGGACTGACCCGCATTGACCAGCAGGTTCATGATCACCTGATTCAATTCTCCGCGATTGGCCATGACCGGCGGTATAGGCTCGAATTCGGTTATAACACGGCATCGGTTTTTCAGCTCGGCGGTGAGTATCCGTAATGTGGACTCAGTGCACTCGATGACATCGCAGGGCATCTTGGTGTCGTGATTGCTGTGCGAGAAATCACGCAAGCCCTTGACGATTTCCTGCACCCTTACGGTCCCGTCAATCGTATCCGTTATGAGGGTATTGATATCTTCTGTAACAAATTCGATATCCTCTGCTGCTTCGAAGGCAACGATCTTCTCCCTGATGGTAGCCATCTCCTCAGGGTCTGCCTCGAACGCCGTTCGGTACATACCCAGCAGCTCCTGATAGGTGACTATGTACTTCGAAAGAGAATGGGCGTTGCTGTGAACGAAGGAAATGGGGTTGTTGATTTCATGAGCGATGCCTGCTGAAAGCTGGCCTATGGATGCCAGCTTCTCGGCCTGTAACAGCTTGGCCTGTGCGTCAGCCAGTTGCTGATGCGTCACTTTCAGCTCTTCGTATTGCGCATTGATCTTCTCCGTCCGCCTGATCACACGCTGTTCCAGAGTCTGATTGAGCTCTACAAGCTCGTTCTCGTAGCGGTCGCGGGCCTGCTGGGATTCCTTCAGTACGCTTGCCATCTGGTTGAACGCCAATGCTACTTCGCCAACTTCATCGCCATTGTCGACCTTCAGTTTCAGCGAATAGTCGCCTTGCGATACCTGCTTTGCAGCCAGCTGTAAAACAAGCAGTTGACGTGTCAGGTAAGTCCCCAGCAAGAGCGAGAAGATGGCAACCAATACCATTTCGACTATGGCGATCAACGTGGACAGTTGCCTCGTTTCGGCCAGACTTGTTTCTATGCTGCCGATATCGAAACCGATCTCGACACGGCCGTACTCGACTCCACTGACGGAGATGGGTGCTGAGACATCAAAGACACCATCCACCACAGACTTCAGATCATGGTCCTCGAGGAAGGGTTCGTCGAGGTTTTCCGGAGTGCCTGCGCTGGCCAGCAGAAATCCGTCGGGACTGCGCGTACGCACATAGACGATGTCGGCGTTGCCGCCCAACTCGACACTGAAGGTTTCGAGCGAGGCGAGATCAAAGGCAAGTACAGGGTCCTTCGCTGTTGAAGCAAAAAGCGACACCGTTGTATTGGCGCGTTTTATCAGCGCCTCTTCCAGATTCTCGTGCATGTACCTCATTGCCGTGTAGACAAGCAATGCCAGCAGTACCGCCTCGATGAGCGCTACCCCGAGAACCGTTTTCAGCCGGATGGACATGGCGATGCGCACGCGTTACGTCTTGCTATTGATCCTGTTCGGCGAGCGTGTTGTCGCTGGTTTCGAGATTACGGATGTTGAGATCACGGACATCATCCCAGCTGGCGTCATCCGCCAACTGGATACCGGCAAAACCCAGATCGGCCAGCAATCGGGCACCTTCTTCCGTGTCCTTGAAACCGGCCAACGCATTGGCCAGTGTTTCCCTGTCGCCAGCCGCGACATCAGGGTGCGCTGCAAAGGCGTGAGGGGTGTAGCCTTCTGAGGTCCAGAGTATTTTCAACGAATCTCTGACAGCTGGATTGGTGTTCTTGAAGGTTCGCACAATACCTCCACCGGCAGGCAGCAGACCACGTGACACGGCCATATAGACGGAATCATGTGAAGAAACATATCTGGGTTCGATATGCATCCCTCGCTTCTCGATATTGGCGATGGGAAGAATAGTCGCGGCAAAGGCAGCCGGTGATGGAAAGGCCATCGTCTTGCCGTCGAGCTCTTCCAGATTCTGGATGTCGCTGTCTTTTCGGACGACCACGATACCCTTGATACGCTTGTCACTCTGGTGAGCCATGGCAACATAGCCAGGCGCGTTATTGAACACGGTGAAGTGGTAGGGGTTCATGTAGGCGAAATCGTATTCACCCGCAGCAAGGCGCTTTTCGAATGTCGGAATATCCTTCGCAGTAGCAAAGCGAATGTCCATTCCAGTCTGTTGACTGAGTTTCTGCAGTACCGGTGTCCATAGCTGAGCCAGCCGGGTTGATGACTGCTGCGGCACGATAGCGAAGGTGTATTCCTTTGCGAAAAGAGGAGAAACGAGGCCCAGGGAGAGCATCAGGACGACAAGTATTCGTGATTTCATTGTTTTATCTTCTGTCGGTGCAAACTGTCTCACCAGGCGCTCGTTGAATAGCCCGGAAGTCAGTCTGCTTGTCTATCTTGAATTGGCAGACAGCAAGCGATGGTCATGCGTCTGTAGTGTGAGAATATCGCTGGTTTTAGCGATGAATTCGGCAGCTGGCACTGGTGGACTGAAGTAGTAGCCCTGGATTACGTCGCAACCGAATTCCCCAAGTACGTTCAACTGGTCCTTGTTCTCGACGCCTTCTGCGACCAGTTGCATACCCAGGTCGTGTCCAAGCGTGATCAGGTTTCTGACGAGCGTCAGTTTTTCAGTCGATTCGAGCATTGGCAGGATGAACGAGCGGTCTATCTTGATCGTGTCGACCGGCAGCCTACTCAGGTAGCTCAGCGATGAATAGCCAGTGCCAAAATCATCAATCGACACCTTGACGCCCAATTTTCTGACAACCTCCAGAACCTCGATGATCCTGTCGATGTCATCGACCATCATGCTCTCGGTTATCTCCAGTTCCAGAAGCGAAGGCTGAATCGGGTGTGTATGGAGAGTAGATTCCAGTCGTTGCAGAAACCTCGGATCTTTCAGCTGCCTGGGAGAGATATTCACGGAGATAGCCGGGCCGGACAAGGAGTCAGGGAACCAGGTCGTCCACTGCAGGATGGCTTCATTGATCACCCATTCGCCGATGTCGACAATCAATCCGCTGCGCTCTGTCAGAGGAATGAATTCAGTGGGCGAGACCATGCCAATGCCTTCACTGTTCCAGCGGATCAGCGCTTCCGCACCATGCAGTGAGTGAGCCGATAGCGCAATCTTGGGCTGGTAGTACAGAGTGAATTCTTCTTTTGTCAAAGCCGAGTTCAGGCCGGTTTCCAGTTTCGACTGTCTGCCACGCGTGGCATTCATTCGCTCATCGTAGACAACAACCGTGTTTGACAGATCGTTGCGAGCATTCTGTATTGCCAGTTGTGCGTTGCGAACAAGTCTCAAGCCATCAGTGTCGTATGGTCCGACCTCGACATAACCCACGTCGTATTCGATGCGGTGTTCCTGCTGGTTCACGATTGGATTGGCAGGAAAAGCATTGAGCAGCGACTGTATGGCCGATGACGCGCTTTGCTCAGTGTCTGACAGATCGAGAATGCCGCAAAAGTGTTGATCGTCCAACAGCGCCAGCATCTGACACTCGGCAAGGTTTTCATACGCCGGTGCCAGAGCAGTCAGAAACCGGAACAGGCCCTCGACACCCAGGTTCAGCTGCAAGCTGTCGAGATTTCTGACGGAAATCAGCACCACGAGTGAGCGTGTGGGTTTCTGGCGCAATAATGTTGAATCCATGAACCGGATCAGTGCTGCCTGATTAAGCAGAGCCTTGCTGGCGTCAATATAGATACGGGACTGCCAGATCTTCACGGCTGCATCTATTTCCCTGAGCAGACTGCGGTCTTCCCAGGGTTTCGTCAGGAACTTCGACACAGCACCCTGGTTGATCGCATCAATGGTCGCTTCCTGGTCGTTGTTGCCACTGAGAATCATGCGGACTGTGCCGGGACAGATTTCGCGGACTATTGCCAGCAATTCAGCGCCGGTTCTCTCGGGCATGCTGTAGTCCGATACGACAACCGAGACAGGGGTTTCTTGCAGGATCAGCAGCGCTTCGGTCGAGCCATCGGCCGTCAGGATTCGAAAAGGGGACTGGCGAAAGAGCCGCTTGATTGCTCGAAGAATCGCCGGTTCATCGTCGACGAACAGCACGACCGGTTCAATCATTGCCAATAGTCCCGATCTTTCGACCATCTCAGTGTGATCTGCATGGTCTTGTCAAATATCGCCGTCATCCCCCTCTATCGACATCGGGACTGGTCGACTTGAAGAGGACGCCCTGCATGACAGAGAAGATCAAAAGAAGTTTTGCGCAAATGGCAAGCAGATCACCTTGTCTGGACGGTAAGGAGCAGGTGATGCTCGGTGTGCTGTGAAGGATCAGTAGGAAAGGGTTTGCGGCCACGCAGATTACAGACAAGCAGAATGTCGGACAAACGGGAGGAGGCCAATGGTGTACGACCTGAACCGCCTGGCTGCTTCAGCCCGTAAATTAAACAGTCATGTAGTAAATTTCGCACTATAAGGTAATAATATGCAGCCTTCTATCACCATGTAATGGATATATGTCATGAAGATATTGTCTGCAGTTCGCCTTGCAAGGAGTTCGTGTTCCATTCGCCCGAGTCTGGGCTTGCTTCTGTCATCCGCTCTATTGCTGAGTCTTTCGGCTTGCAGTAATGACGATAACGATGAGGCCGGTATCCTGAATGACCAGGGATCAACACGATTCGAAGTCACGGCCGACCCCAACGGCATCTGGTGGGACGAGGCCGAAAGCCAGCTGTATGTGACCGACAATGAAAGCAATCAGATACTGGCGTTTGCCGAAGATGGCACGTTGACTCCGTATGCCAGTCTTGATCCGGCACCGGAAGCCGGTGCCGATGTCAGTCAACTGGTTCGTAGTGCAGACGGCAGCTTCTGGACTCCACGCTTCGGTTTTGGCACCGATGGGACCCTGTTGCAGGTCGGTCCGGACAAGTCGACAGTAGCCTACTCGGAGCTGGATGGTGAACGACGTCGAATAGGCCTGACCCAGACAGAAGAAGGAGAATGGCTGGTGAGCTGGTTTGTGCGCGGCGGCACCGGCGGTGTGAGCCGGCTGATACCCGATACAGTTGCTGGGACAGCGGTGGAAGTCGACCTGGTTGTTGGATTCTACAAGCCAACCGGGATTGCTGTTGTAGGCAGGACCTTGTACGTGAATGATCAGGGGCCGGGTGAACTACGCAGTTTTGATCTGGATACGGTTCTCAATGATCCCACCACCGCTGATACCGGTACCGTTATGGCCCAGTTCACGGAAGAGGAATCGACCGACCTGATGGTCAGCGATGGCGGCAGTCATCTGTACTTCGGCTCGCGCGCGGGCAATCTGTTCGAAGTCAGTCTCGATGGTACGGTGACCCCTTTGACTACCGGCTTGCAACAGATTCGTGGTGTCGCTCTGGACATGGCGGGCCAGCGCCTGTTCGCCGTGGAGCACAGCTCGGACACCGAGACGGATGGGCCGCACGCCATTGTTGTTGTGCCTTTGAACCTTGATCAGTAGTTGCTGCAAATGGGGATGAGTTGGTTCCGGACATTACTCATTGTCAGCAGCTGCCGCAGGTGTGGCTGACAACGTGGTTTCCATCGCCATGGAGCACGCCAGGCAGCGCGGCGAGCGCAAGGTGCCGAGTGCCACTGATCAGGGTTGACTACCAGTAGCATTGACTGATCATCATGCTTGAAACTGCAGGAATACTCGCTTCAAAAAGCCTTTTTTGTCGACTCTTGCGAGGTGGTCGAACTGAGCTGCCAAGGTGCGTGACTTTGCAACGGCGTTGCGCCTAGAATGGACGGGATTTTGCCTGCAACCCTATCGCTTGACTGACCGCGTGGCGAAACAGATTGAGACACAGAGCGCATCGTACGCTCGCTTAATGAACAATCGAGAGGACAACACATGTCGGGATTCAAGTCAATACTGCGCCCTTTCGCAGTCGCAGTAATGGCCGCGGGAATGACCACTAGCGCGTTTGCGCAAGATGTCACTCTCAAGATGCACCAGTTCCTGCCCGCTCAGGCCAATGTGCCAAAACTGATCCTGGATGTCTGGGCGGACAAGGTGGAAGCGGCCTCTGACGGGCGTATCAAGATCAATCGATTCCCTGCCATGCAGCTCGGGGGCACGCCGCCGGAATTGATGGACCAGGCAATCGATGGTATCGCTGACATCGTATGGACGGTGGTTGGCTACACCCCGGGGCGCTTTCCCTCCACCGAAGTGTTCGAGCTGCCCTTCATGGTCGAGGATGCCCGCGCAGCGTCTTGCGCATACTGGAACATGTTTGAAGATCACATGGCCGATACCGAATTTTCGGCAGTCAAGATTCTCGGAACCTGGGTACATGGTCCTGGAGTCTTCCATACGAGTGAGCCGGTTTACACGCCAGACGATCTGCAAGGCATGAAAATACGGGGTGGTTCGCGCATGGTCAATGAGTTGCTGGAACTCTCAGGCGCTACACCGGTGGGCATGCCGGTTCCTGCTGTGCCTGAGAGTCTGTCAAAAGGTGTTATTGATGGTGCCACCATTCCCTGGGAAGTCACCACGGCCCTGAAAGTGTCGGAGCTTGTCGAATTTCATACTGAGTTCGAGGGCCCCGCGCTTTACAATCTGACTTTCGTGCTGGCAATGAACAAGGACGTTTATGAAGCTCTGGACGACGATTTGAAAGCAGTGATCGACGATAATTCGGGGCTGAATTTTTCGATCTTCGCGGGCGGTACACAGGAGGATGCTGACGGTCCTGCACGACAGTTCGCAGTTGATAACGGTAACGAAATCATTACAGTGACTGACACCAGCGAATGGGTCGAGTTGTCAAAGCCGATATACGCAAGCTGGATTGCGGATCTTGCCGAGAAGGATATTGACGGGCAGATGCTGATCGATGAGGCGCAAGCGCTGATGCAAGGTGAGTGCAAGGGTGTAACCGCCGAAATGTAAGTGATGGAACTGCGACCGTGTGTTGGTCGCAGCTCTGGTCTACTTTTCAGTAACAGACGATGCATAGATACATTGACCGATTAGCCCGTGCCTTTGCAATATTGGGAGGCATGGCCCTGAGTACTCTCATTCTCATGACCTGCCTTTCCATCGTCGGGCGGTCTCTCAATTCAGTATTCAACAGTGATCTTGCGCAAGCATTCTCTCCAGGCCTGGCGGATGCGTTGCTCGCCACCGGTGTGGGCCCCATCAATGGAGATTTTGAACTGGTAGAGGCTGGCATGGCGTTTACGATCTTTGCGTTTCTGCCTCTGTGTCAGCTCAATGGCTCGCACGCCTCAGTCGACATTTTTACATCAAGATTGCCTCTTCCAGTTTTCCGGTTCTTGCGAATGATCATCGACGTAGTCTTCGCGGCTGTTCTGGTACTGATTGCCGTCAAGTTGTTCGAGGGTATGGAGAGTAAGCGCGCCTCTGGTCAGACGACACTGTTGTTGCAGTTCCCTGTCTGGTGGGGGTATGCGTTCAGTGTTCTGGGGGCGATTACCGCGGCGCTTGTATCGGTGTATGTCGCTCTCTCTCGGCTCGTCGAGGTCATTACCGGACGCGTGGTTCTGCCATCGGAACCGGAGGCGGAACATTGAGCGATCTGCTGATCGGCTTGTTGGCCTTCCCCGCTTTACTGGTTCTGATCTTTCTGCGAGTACCCATCGGTCTGGCCATGTTTCTTGCCGGGCTCGTTGGCTTGATGATGGTAACGGGAGACACCAGTCTGCCATTCGCTCGACTCAAGGCCGAAACCTACACGACGTTCTCGAACTATTCCTTGTCGATCGTCCCCATGTTCTTGTTGATGGGGCACTTTGCAACTCTCGGTGGCATGAGCCGTGCGCTTTTCAAGGCCGCTGAAGGCTGGCTTGGTCATCGCAAGGGCGGGGTGGCGATGGCCGCTGTGGGGTCCTGTGCTGGTTTCGGTGCCATTTGTGGCTCCTCGCTGGCGACAGCTGCCACAATGGGGCGGGTTGCCCTACCTGAGCTGCGCCAGTATGGCTATGCGGGTGGATTCGCAACCGCGACCCTGGCAGCCGGTGGCACGCTGGGCATTCTGATACCACCGTCTGTGGTGTTGGTGATCTACGCCATTCTGACCGAGCAGAACATCGCGAAATTGTTTCTTGCTGCCTTTCTCCCCGGTGTCCTCGCGGCGGTGGGCTATATGATCGCAATTGCCATTTACGTGCGCGTCAATCCCGGTTCGGCAGGTACGCGTGAGCGAGTGCCTTACAAGGAACGCTTCGTCGCGCTCATGGACGTGTGGCCAGTGCTCGTGGTCTTCTCCCTGGTTGTGGGTGGTATCTATCTGGGGTGGTTCACACCGACTGAAGGCGCAGCGGTAGGCGCTTTAGGCACCGGTCTGATAGCTTTTGCCGTGGGAGGCCTGAACTGGTCATCATTGACCGAGAGCTTTTTCGTGACAGCGCGTGCCTCGGGTATGATCTTCTTCATCGTGCTCGGCGCAGCCTTCTACAACGGGTTTCTTGCTCTGACACAATTGCCGCAGGAGGCCGCAGCCTGGGTCTCGACCAGCGGGTACAGCCCTTTGATCGTGTTGGCTCTGATCCTCGTTTTCTACCTCCTGCTTGGCTGCCTCATGGACAGTCTGTCCATGATCCTGCTGACGATCCCCATCTTCTGGCCCATCATGCAAGAGCTCGACTTCGGCTTGGTATCGATGGTGCAGCTGCAGAGTGCACGGCTTGAAGACCTGATTGCAAGTGGCGCGGAGCTCCCGGCTGCCGCTCTACAGCAAGCGCAGAATCTACTGGCGGGTGGGCAGGACTTGTCACGTGAAATCACCCGTGAGCTCGGTTTGCGAGGTGTCACTGAAGGTGCGCTGAACCGGGTCAATATCGAACAGACTGCCATCTGGTTCGGCATACTGGTTCTTATCGTGGTTGAAGTCGGTCTTATCACACCACCAGTAGGAATGAATCTGTTTGTCATCAACTCATTGGACCGCAAGACGCCCATGGTGGAAACCTACAAGGCGGTGCTCTATTTTGTGGCTACCGACCTTGTTCGTGTAACGTTGCTTGTCGCGTTTCCTGTCATCACACTTGCGTTGTTGAAAGTGTAGTGTTCCCTCGCACTTCAGCTGATGCATACCTCTGAAAACTGTCTGTTGACTATCCTTGCAGTCAATCCCTGCAGCCACACAAGAGTCTGCGCGTGAGCATACAGCACACAGGGTTCGCCTACGGATTGCTTGCTTATGTCATGTGGGGCAGTTTCCCTCTGTTCTTTCATTTGCTTGCAGATGTGATGCCTGCTCAGGTGATTGCACAACGCATTCTCTGGTCGATGGTCTTTTGCGCCGGCTTGCTTTCGGTATTGCGACGCTGGCCAAGGGCCTTGAATACGTTGCGAGATCGTGGACTGGTGAGACTGCTGTTTTCTTCCGCATTGCTGGTGGCATTCAATTGGTGGATATACGTGTGGTTTCCATTGGGCTTGCCGTGACCTTTGCGCTGTACGGATTGGTGCGCAAGAAAGCGAACGTGGGTCCTTTGAGTGGTTTGTTTGCCGAGACCTTGTTGCTAACGCCAATAGCGATCATCTATCTGACGTGGCAGAGTAGTCTGGGACAGAATCAGTTTCTGACAGAAGGCTCTGCAACGACTCTATTGTTGATCTGTGCGGGCGTTTTGACGGCCTTGCCCATGATGGCCTTTGCGGCGGCAGCGTCACGCTTGAGTCTGACCATTCTGGGGTTCATGATGTACTTGAATCCCACCTCAACGAAATGACAGTTGCACAGTGGATTTGTTGGGTGCCAAAGTACAGGTATGAGCAGGGTAGTTGAATCGATTTTCCTGCAACGCCGGAGTGATGATCATGCCAACAAGAACTGGAACCATCTGGGCACAGTACGTAGGGTATAGCGTTGTCAACGATAGCGCCCATACGATACAGGTCAATCCGAATAATCGCGATATCACGACAAGTTCCGCGCTTGCGATGATTTCAGCAGGACGCGGATCGCACTACGCAGAATGTGGCGTCTGGCGCATCGTGTCCAATGGTCAGTTTGAAGAATTCGACCCCCCGTTACCTCGAATCAAGCGTGACAACGTAACGTCGATCACGTTCCGCACCCGCTGCGCCGAATGTGCCGTGCGTGGACAGCACCAGATAAATTACTGGCAATAGGGCATTCGATAAACCGAGGGTTACAGAGATGGAACCGAACAGGATAGATAATCTGGTTTCGACAGTCGTTGTCGCCTATGATGCGGAGACCGGAGAAGTGGTGTATATCCATGAGCAGCTGATAGAGGTCCCTCTGGGTGCGTCGGCACCGCGCTCATCCTGCGACGCTGAATTGGAAACCGAAATACGCGAAGAGGCTCGCAAATGCTACCCGCAGCGGCGTATCGAAACACTGGTCGCCGACTCCGGGGACATTCCGGAAGAAGGAATGCGTTTCGAAGTCGAGCTCGCATGCCGAAAAATTCGCAAGATTGCCGATGATCGCGCAAGGTATCTGTCCCGCTGAAGCGGTGCCGTTGCAAGCGGTGAGCCTTCTCATGCCCGATCTGACTCACTAGTCCGCAAATGCGGTGGCTCAGGGGGCTGTCATCAACTGGTGAGACATGCGGTTCTGTCGGCGAGCACTGATTGTCAGGGGTAAGCAGGGATATTTGCTTCAATACCCTCGAGTTCGGCTTCGGGATGGTGTCGCTGAACCATGGCCTCGACGTCCGCAACCTCGCTGCGAGGCACGTCGATCATCATCAGCAACTCGCCTGCCTCGATTCTGGATTCAAACTTCTCCAGCTGACTGCTTGGCAATCCTATCCCCACCATGCCTGCCATCCACGCGCCAAAACCGGCACTCACGGTAGTGATTCCCAGGATCGCACCGCCGCCTAGAACCAGCCCCGCTGGTGGGAACGTGACCGCCACGACACCGGCCAGCAATCCGGTCACGCCGCCAGCGAGTACACCTTTCTCCATCGCCGGAATCAGGTCAGTGCTCTGAGCAACACCGGCTTCTGGCAAGTCTCCCAGTGCGGTATCCTGACGCGCGACAATGTGGATATGACGTTCTTCGATGTGAGCCAACAAGAGTTCATCGACTATGTGCCTGGCAGATTCAACGCCCGGTACCAGAAAATAGATTCTGCGATTGCTCATTGATAGTGGTGTCCTGTGAGTAGTTGACTGTACGGATAACCGTGCGTTGCAACATCGCAACTCGTCGAATCATTATAGGGGGGGAACCGTCAGGACTTTTGATATACATCAGCTACCGATATATCAGTAGGAAACTTTCTGATATCGCGTCGCAGATGAGCTTCGGGTGCAGTTGCGAGAACTGGGTGGGCGAGCAGAAAAAGGCCCTCGTGATTCATCCGTTCAGCCTCTTTCTCAATTTTGTCATGATGGCTCTACGCTGAGCAGGTGCTTCAATGACACCGCTGCTGTTCATGGGCCTGTCGGCGATAATCGATGTTGTCCTGAACCCTGTGCTGTTCCTGGCTCGGCCCCGGTGATGGGCATATCCGGCGCTGCAACGGCCACGTACATTACACAGACTGTGGCGTTGCTGATGTCTATCGGGGTAATCTTGTTGTTCGCCGTGCGATTTGTCGATCATGCCTCGCGCTCACGCCCTGTTGAGCCCGATCTGGCGGCCTGGATGTCGTCGCGCTTTGTGGCGAAATCCTGGAATTATCCCAAACAGCTTATCTTCATTGTTGTTGGTGGCGGTCAGGTTGCCTATTCAATTTCTGCGCTGACAAGATCGCGGGCATTGCCTCTTTGATTGGCAATATGATCGGATTCATACTCGCAGGTGCATCGATAGCGCTGCTGATCTGGTGGCTACGGCATAACTGGAAAATCAGTTTGCGTCTGTCAGGCCTGGCGAAAGGTCGGGAAATGATGTGATTGTCGACCGTTCAAGCCAAGGTGTAGATGCAAGACACTTTGAGTCAGCAGTTCCCGGCGAGTAGGCTGACCCCGCCAGATCAGCCTCGCATTCTTCGTGATGTGAATATCCGCCTGCCAGGAATGCGCAAAGTGCCAGTTATGTCGACATGACGCCAAAGGCCAGATGAGGGAGCAACTAAATCGGACATTGTATTTACGCCCCTAGGGTATTTCCTAGTGGCAAGCTCGCCGGCTGCCGATTTTCGTAGTGGCAGGCTCCAACGATTTCATGAGGTTTCGGCAAGTACCGGTGTTCCCTTCGGCACTACGGAATTCGACAAGTTGTACGTTGAACATCTGGCACAGAGCCTGGTTGGTCAAGGGCGACTGGGACAGGTCGATACCAGCCCGGAGGAGTCCTTCGTTGGTTCATCTCCTGCGGTCGCAATCGGATACTTTATTTCGGTGGGCTAGGGTATTTCCTGGTGACAGCTTTATCTGCTGCCTGATTTAATGATCATGGAAAATCAGGCTTAGGGAAACAGGGAAATGAGCGAGACACTGGAAGTTGTTGGATGTCACGGAGGATTGAATTGTACTGCGCCTGTGTGTGACAGTTCATGGAGCAGGCGCGTCACCAGACGCGCGGCCATGCATCGCATCAACTCCAGTGAAGAGACCGTTGCTTGCACAACGGCAGCGTTTGGCCAAGTGAGCAGGGAGAGTGCAATCACATGGTAGCCACCGCCTTACAGCCGAATATTCCTCGCACGTCCAGCGCCTCGAAAACTGCAGGCAGCGCTAGCGCCACCGAGCATTCAACGTTGGAGGCGCTTGGCACTCAGCCTACCGCAGCCGAAGGCCAGCATATCTCGGACTTGCAGGAGCAGTTCCAGCAACAGGCTCAGAAAGACCCAGCAGGGTTCCGCATGGCGCTTCGTGCAGCCTTTGGCGACAAGGCAAGCCTGGCAGAGATCGATCAGCTACTGGATCTTGCGTTGTCGGGCAAGCTGCCGATGCCCTCGAGCATTCAGTTCGTCGAGGCAGGGTCTTTGGGTAGTGATGCCTTTGGTGCCTACGATGCCAGCAACGGAGGCTCTTTGTATCTTGATCGTTCGTTGTTGTCAGATCCTGAGAAGCTGCAGTCAGTGTTCAATGAGGAAATGGGGCATCACCTGGATGCGCTGTTAGGTGGTGCCGATGCTGCAGGTGATGAGGGAGCGGTGTTCTCACGCACACTGGAGCAGGGCCAGCTGAGTCAGCGAGAGTTGACAGCGCTCAAGAGCGAGAATGATCACGGTGTGATCCAGATCGAGGGGCGCTGGGTACAGGTGGAGTTCAACGAGGAGGGCGACAGTGACTCTGGCGACAGTGGTGAATCCAGTGGTAGCACGGACTCTGGCAGCGGTGAGTGCAGTGCCGATTCAGGTAGTAGTGCCAGTGATGGCTCCACTGGATCTGAGAGCGCTGGTGACGGTGACGGCAGTAGTGATTCGGGCGGCAGCAGCGGCGAGTGCAGCGTCGGTGACACGGGTGATACGAATAAAGCGGACACCACGAACAGCCCGCATGAATCGGACAACAGGGATGATGATAAGGATCGTAATCAAATTGATAACTCTGATTCGGGAAGAAAAGAGGACAACGGCGTGCCCAGCGAGGAGGAAACTTCGAGCGATCTCGATGCATTGAGCAAAATGGGAACTGGTGTTAGCGTCGCGGACGCGTTCGCTCAAGAGTTAGGGAAGGCGGCAATTGCAGCCGAGGCCGCGGATGATGTTGTGGCTGCGAGCAAAAGGTTGAGTGCGGGGGCGCAGATGACTGGTTACGGCCTGATGGCGGCAGATCCAGCCATAGCCGTTGTGCACGAGTTGCAAAGGGCCAGGAGCGAAGGGGCTGATGCGGCCGAGCAGATAGACCGAGCGTCGAGGGCAGGTCTGCAACGGTTGGATAATGTGGCGGTGGGAGCCCTGGGTGGGATTGTTGGTAGCCCATTGGGGCCTCTTGGTTCAGCAGCTACGGGTGCGACTGTGGGAATCGCTTATGGGGGGAGTCCTGCGGATGAAGCCTTCGATTTTGCCGTCGATACCGTCGCTGATGAAATCAAATCTCACGGCACTAATGCGCAAGGTTACGTCAACTGGGGTACCGCTGGACCAAATCTAACAATAGGCCACGTATTTTCAACCCTCCCCAGACAGTAAGCAGCACTGATTCTCGCTCTTTAGATCAATAACCTTGACTATCAAACGAGGACTTTCGATGCTCGATCTGGTTTCAATATGTGACTGCTGAAGATCTTCGGGTTCTTGATCCATGGAGTCTCTGTGGAGTTATGAACTGTCCAAGTATAATCAATGGAGCCCAAGGACTTTGAATTCCGAACCGATGTCTGATCCAGCGCCTTCCGACAAGTTCCTGTTCTTTCAACCTTCTCGGGTATTTGAAAGACTCATGATTCCTGGATTTTGGATTTTGGCTATTGGTTGGTTGCTCTACAACTCCCATGGTTTGACCTACGCGTTGTTCCTGTCACCTCGTTCTTACTGGCTTGCAGTCGTTGCGGCTATACTGGCCACCTCTGCAATCACCTTGATCTCGGTGAATGCTCACTGGGCTTACGAAGGAAACTTCACTCGGTGGCAAACACGGCCGTTCAAGAAATACAATGCGGGCAGTAAATGGTGGTGTGCGGCTAGACACGGGTCTATATTCCTCCTTTGTGTGTTTTTTCTTATTGGTCACTTCACTCAAGGGCTCCCACATGTTCTTCTGCTTTATACGGGCTCGTCCGAAGTCAGTGAGCTTGTAGTGCAAGAAAAAAAAGATGGGTCGATCTCGAAGTACAAACGCTTTTGTAGTCATTTGTATATGACCAGCTCAGCCGAGTACCGGAGCGGCAATTTATGCCTGGAATCCGAACAGTTGTACGCTGAGATCAATGTCGGAGACACCCTGATTGTAGAAGGCAAGGCTAACTGGATTGGCTTGTTGGTTAACAGGCTGATTGCCGTGCGCGATGGCGACAGTGGGCTCGAGCGCTCGGTGGGTATGATGCCTCGCCATCAGCCTGTTCTTGTTCGGTTAGATGGTGAGAGGCTGACCCCAAATACTTGGCAGTTTCGATAGCGCGTTGCGTGGGATATCGGCCTATACCCAGGGTTCCGAGTGCGCACTATCAATCGTCGATCATCCCATCGACGGGATCGGAGCCGGTGTGAGTTCCTGATTTGTTCCAGATGTGATAGTCCACCGGCGGCAAGGCATCAACGCAAGTACGGTCTACCATTTTTTCAGGAGCATCAAGAAAGCTGAGGAGTAGCGCAGGGGAGCAATCGAAGCCTTCGATGCTCAAACCATGGCCCGCGCGTGGAAACTCGACATACTGCGAGTGCGGTAACGTTTCAGCAACACGCTTTGACCATGCGGGAGGACTTGACGTGTCGGTATCGCCAGCAAGTACCAAGGCAGGTAAGTTACTTCGAACGGCCTGGTTTTCGATGGGGTCGGCCGGAAGTATATCAAGCTGGTTACAAAAGCTCTCAGTATAGATCCCTGATTCTACTATGTGGTTTATAACGTCTCGAGTGGTTTGCTGGAAGTTACTCGAAATATCCGGGCTTGCGGTTGTTTCAGAATTGGTAGCTTCCTCAGCGCAGATGATGGCAGCGTACATGACATCGGCGCGGAGCATCGGAATCAAACCTGGCGGTGTATCAGCAATGGGCGTCGGTACAGAGTCACGAACAACCGGCTCGTCTGGGGCGTTAGTGTCTGAATCCAATTCTGTGTTCAGGTTGAAAACGTCTGCAATCACCTCATCACTCCTGAAGGCAACTACCTCAATGAGTGATGCCAGATCGGGGTTGCCGATGCTTGTGGCCAGGATTGCCAGCAGGTAGCGTTGTGCGTCGAATAAGCCAACTGGGGCCGTGTCCAAGCGAGCTATGCCAGCTTCTATCGACAGCTGAATATCACCAATGATTTCATGGCAGTCGGTATCTGCCTTGCAGTTTTCGACGATGCGTGACAAAGGCCAGTATCCTTTGGCATAAGTCTGTTCCGTCAAAAGGTTTACCTGAATTGGCACTGCGGAATCCAGAACAGCGCTGCGCACGCCTTCTGGCCAGTCTCGCATGATTGTCAGTGCCAGCGTTGTGCCGTAAGAGACCCCGAAGAGGTTCCATTGATCGACACCGAGCGCCTGACGAATTGCTTCTATGTCACGGGCGTTGTTTGCAGTGGTGTAATCGGCAAGATTGACGTTCTGGTCCGACAGGTTTTCTGCACAGGCCAGCAATTCCCTCTGAATCGCGGTGTACAGCGCTTCGATTGTTTTCGGGGCCATATCTGTATTGTCTTCCTGCTTGATCGCAGCAGCAGCTGGACAGACAAGTGATGGGGCCGAGAAACCGGTGCCGCGTTGATCGACAACAATAACCTCAGAGCGTTCTCTGAGGTAGGAGATATTCCCATCGACGAAGTGTAGCAGGATACCGATTCCAGTCTGGCCTGGCCCGCCCGCCAGAACCACCAATGGATCGGACACAGGAAAGTTGGTTGTGGGTGCAACGCGGTACACGGCAAGTTCAATCATGTTGCCGTTGGGTTTGTTCCAGTTCGCGGGTACCGACACCTGTCCGCAGGTAATGGCTGGGTCGTTCTGCAAGATATTCGCGACCACCTCAGGGGACGTCATCTCCAGGCAATCACGTGGTGTGAACGATGGACTGAACGGGATACTCTGTTTCTCGCTTCGCTGGTCGGCGGTGCCATCGGTGTCTTGTGCTGCAACGCTATCGTAGCCCCTGACAGTTGGCTCTTCGGCAGTGATCTCATTGCTGGGCTGAAACTTGCCATCATCACTTGAATTACACCCGCCCAAGGTGAGTGTAATGACAATCAGCGTGAACTTTAGCAAAGCGGCTCCGATAGGGCTGTTACCGCGCACATCGTTCATATTCTACTTTCCATGATCTTTTGGATAACTCGTCAAATCCACGCCCGGTGGTTCTGGCAGCTCGGGTTCATCAGTAAGGAGTGTGCGCTCGCCGCGTTGCAGCTCTACCAGGTCAGTTGTTCGCCTCGCCCATAGTATGACTTCGGCAATCACATCGAAAAGGCTGCGCGGAATGATATCTCCTTCCTCGACGTCAGCGAGCAGCATGCGTGCTAGGAGTTCATTTCTGAGTACCGGCACACTACGCTGATTGGCGGCTTCGCGCATCTCCGCAGCATCGGCATCTTCTGCCTTGGCACTGACGATCGGCACCGGTTCGTTTTCTCGATCATATCGAATGGCGATTGCCACATGCGTCGGATTGACCACCAGTACAGTGGCTTCACTGGCCGCCTGTAGCCGGCCTTCCTGCGCATATTCCTGATGCATCTGACGGCGCTGACGTTTGATCAACGGGTCTCCAAGGGTCTGCTTCTGCTCTTCGCGTATATCCCGAATACTCATGCGCATACGTTTGGCAAAGGAGTGCTTCTGGTAGAGCGAGTCCAGGATCATCAGGAACAGAAAGATGCCAAGTGTCCAGGCAAGTACTCGGGTTGCAAGTGTCTGAATGCCGGCGATGACCGCCATCGGTTGCGTTGAAGAAGGCAGCGTGACAAGTTCATCCATGAACGATCGTACGACGAAGAAACCGATCGCTCCCAGGACCATGGCCTTGATCACGTTTTTAACGAGCTCCACCATGTTGTCCATACCGAACATGCGCTTGATGCCTTGTGCCAGATTCATTTTCTCCATGGAAGGCTTCAGCTTTTCCATGCTGAAAATCGCGCCGATCTGAAGGAAGTCAATCAGCAATCCCAGCGCAGCGATGGGCAGCAGAATCATGGCTGAGAGATAGACAAACAAACGCATAGCGTGTGTGCCTGCATCGTTGATCAGCTGTTCGACTGGCAGCTCGTTGAAGCCCAGCGTGTGATCGAACAGATCTGTGATCTCCCGGGATGCATGGCCTATTCCCAGGAAGATCAAGCTTAACGAGAAGGCTAGGCCGAGGGTGCTGGTGACGTCGCGACTAGTGGCAACTTCACCACGTTTGCGCGCGTCACGCAGTTTTTTCGGTGACGCCTTTTCTGTCTTGTCTCCACTCTCTTGTGACTGCGCCATGTATCGAAATGCCGAACCGAAATGAATCCACTTCAAGCTACCACACTATGCAGACACTCAAAGTTGATCGTTTGGATAGCGTGCGAATATTTTCCTGTCAAGAATGCGCGGGGTGTTCGTTATGTCTATCAGGTGAGTCGCATCTGGCCTGGATGGTTACTGATGGCGTACCTGCAAATTTGTTCTGGCGCCTTCTGTCACGGACATCACAGAGTCGACAGACATCTTTGGTAGCACGCACAGGTCTCCTCGAGGCGGGCATTCATTGATTACGGAAAAGCAATATGAATATGGAAAGATTAATAATAACAATGGCATATGAGTGCTTCTGGACAAGCCTTGGCATCTGTTGGCAAGGCGAACAGCTGTTCCGTGAACCAGTAAAATCCAATGGGAATAAAATCCTGTTATAGTCCGACGGAAGCGCCGATACGGATTCTGCATGCCCATCCTACTCATGCTTACTGAAATGAAAACTTCCATGAGCCTCTACAGAATTCCCAGCAGTGCTGTTGCAGTTGTACTCATTCTGGACGCATGTCGTTCCGGCTCTGATAGTGATCCAGTCGCGGACACCGACGATCAGATTGCCGGTTCGGATACGACAAGAGTGCGCTAGTGCTACGGCGTTCAATCACTGAACTGCATTTTCAACGAGGTTGGCTCAAGTACCATGGATAGAGGTCGCGTAAAGGATGTAAGGCCAATGGGTGTTCTGGCCAGTACCAGTGATCTGGTGCTTGCGGCGTTGGTAATTGCCATCATTTCCTTGATGATCTTGCCGCTGCCGCGGTTGATCATCGACGCTCTTGTTGCTATCAACATTACTGTTGGTGTGATGCTGGTTCTGATGGGCATTTACATCTCCAGCGTTCTTCAGTTCTCTGCATTTCCCAGCGTCCTTCTGCTCAGCACGTTGTTCCGGCTTGCTCTGTCAGTGGCGACTACGCGCATGATCCTCCTGCATGGGGACGCGGGTCATATCATCGATACCTTTGGCAGCATGGTCGCTGGCGGTAATCTCGTGGTGGGGCTGGTAGTTTTCCTGATCATCACGCTGGTGCAGTTCCTGGTGATCGCCAAGGGCGCTGAGCGAGTTGCCGAGGTAGGTGCACGTTTCACCCTTGACGCAATGCCCGGTAAACAGTTGTCGATAGACTCTGATCTGCGCTCGGGTCTTATTGACAAGCGAGAAGCCAAACGCAAACGCCGCGAACTGGAAATGGAGAGCAAACTTCATGGCAGCATGGACGGCGCGATGAAGTTTGTTAAGGGTGATGCGATTGCTGGCATCGTCATCATTATTGTCAACTTGCTGGGCGGCCTGGCTATCGGTGTCTTTCAGCTAGGCATGGATGCAAGCACGGCCGCGGCCAAGTATTCAATATTGACCATCGGTGATGGCTTGGTGGCGCAGATACCCGCATTGCTGGGGGCGATGGCAGCTGGCTTGATCGTCACACGTGCAACCGACAATGAACAGGATCGGCACTTGGGTGACTCTATCCAGAAGCAGTTTTCTGCAATTCCCAGAGTCTTGCTCGTAGCCGGTGTTCTGTCGTGCCTGTTGAGTCTTGTGCCGGGGTTTCCTTCTCTGATATTCATTGCGCTGGGCTTCGGCCTACTGCTGAGCGGCGGACTACTGGTGCCTGCCATGCGCACGCGCATCGAACACTTCAAGGCACCTGCATTCAATCAGGTTCTGGATCGCAAGCAGGCAGATGCACGCCCCATTGAATCGGTCAAGGCGCATACCGTAGGCCCGGCAATCCCATTATTGCTCCGTTTGCCAGCGCGCCTGGCTGGTAGCCCGATGGGCGAGCAAATACGCGCCGCTGCGGAGATGCGCCTGGATGCGTGGCAAGAACGCTCAGGTGTTCCGTTACCTGCCATGACCTTTCTATGGCAGCACGACTCAGACAATGCGTGGGAGTTGTTGGCTTTCGAGGTGCCGTTGGCAAGCGGCGAACTTCTCAAGTCGGGTGGAGAGGAGATCGTAGCCGGAGAAATAGAGCAAGCACTGCGGCGTAATGCGGATCTCTTCATTGGCATTCAGGAAACCAGCGATCTTCTTGCGGCGGCCAGCATCGATTATCCAGACATCGTGAAGGAGTCGATGCGAAACGTGCCCACGCAGACACTCACTGTGATTTTGCAAAATCTTGCGCGCGAGGAAATTTCTCTGCGCAACATGCGAGGCATTCTCGAGGCGCTTGTTCAGGCCTCTCAGCAAGAGAAGGACCCCGGCAACCTGACTGAATTCGCTCGCATGGCGCTGAGTCGGCAGATCTGCCATCGGCTTGCACCTACAGGGGCAATGCGCGCTATTGCAATATCGGCAGCGCTGGAAGATGAACTCATCAAGTCGCTTCGAAGCAATCAGGCCATGACGCAACTGGCGCTTGACCCCGCTGCAGCCAAGCGCTTGCGCGACGCTATTGCAACGGCAGACAAAGAGCATCGGCCGCGTGTGTTGTTGAGCAGCGTATCCCTGCGCAGGCATCTTCGCAATCTTATCGCGGACCACTGTTTTGAGCTGCCCGTGTTGTCCTACAACGAACTTGTGCCGAAGCAGACGCTGGAAGTTGTCTTCCAGTTACCTGCAGACACAGCGGTTCAGCTGAAGACAGTCAAATGAATACTTGCGCCCTCCACCGTGTACGTTTCCTGTGGTCCTTGTCTCCTGGATCTCTGATTCTGCTTTTAGCGCTGCTGATTCCACAGCCAGCGCAGGCGGGAGATGTTCCCGGCTTCGAGCAACCCGTGTCGTTGATGCCAAGAGATCAGCCTGTCGGTCAATTCATAAAGGATCTGTTCAGCCGTATCGGTGTGCCAGTGCAGATCGACGAGAGTCTTCGCGGCTCGGTCAATGGTGACTTCAACAAGTCTGCCCGTGCCGTGTTCGAGGATCTGATGAAGTCCTTTCAGTTGACACTCTACTACGACGGTGCCGTGGCCTATGTGTATCCAGCCAACGATATCGTCCACAAGGTGGTTTATCTGCCCGGTACGGTTGGACGACAGGTTGTCAGTAACGCCGCTTCAATGAAGCTGGGCGATGAGGATAATCTTGTCAAGGTATCAAGTGCAGGACTGGTCGTGACGGGTACCCGACGTTTTGTCGAGCAGATAGAGGAGCTGGGTGATGTGCTTCAACAAGGCACGCCGCGTAGCCAGCCGAGTGACACCTACCGGGTGTTTTCACTTCGGTACGCCTGGGCGGATGATGTGACGCTGGCAGTAGGTGGGCAAGAGGTTGTGATTCCCGGTGTCGCCAGTCTACTACGGCGTCTGATCGAGCCTGGCTCGATCGCCGCGCCGCCCGCAATGATGCGCCAACAACTCTCACCGACCGAGTCCGGTCTGCGTGGCCAGGGTCTGCAATCCGTTGGCAATACGCAGCTTGAAAGCGGCAATGACATAGACGCTCGTAATGCACAGCAGATCCTGCCAGGTGGAAGCACAGGCAGCACGCGAATTGTGGCTGACTCGCGTCAGAACGCTATTATCATTCGTGATCAACCCGGGCGCATGGCGGGCTACGAAGCGTTGGTTCGATCGTTGGATATCGAGCCTCAGATGGTAGAGATCGAGGCGACGATCATCGACATGAATACGGATCGTTTGCGCGAACTGGGTGTGAACTGGCGAGCTCAGAGCAACGATTTCGAGGCCCTCGTTGGCCAGGGAAATGTGACCAGCGATCTCAACTCCCTGGGCGGAGGCGGTATCGTGTCGTTGGTGCTGGGCGACCAGTCCAGATTCATTTCGCGGGTACGAGCACTGGAAACCCAGGGCGCGGCGCGCGTTGTGTCCAAGCCCCATGTCATTACGTTGTCGAACGTAGAGGCATTGCTCGATACCACATCAACCTTTTTCGTTCGCGTCGCTGGCCAGGAAGAGGTCGACCTGTTCAACGTGTCGGTCGGAACGACGCTGCGTGTGACCCCGCATGTCGTTGATGGAGCCGATCAGACTCATATCAAATTACTGGTGTCGGTGGAAGACGGTTCTGCGACAGATCGTACCGTCGATCAGATACCCGTCGTGGAGCGCTCCTCGATCAATACACAGGCGCTCATGAATGTAGGAGAGAGTCTTCTCATTGGTGGGCTGGTACGAGAGGTAACGTCCAATTCCACATCGAAGGTTCCTCTCTTGGGCAGCATTCCTGCTATCGGCGCGCTGTTCCGCTCGAATACGAAACAGAGCCAGCGAATCGAACGGTTGTTCCTGATCACTCCCAGGTTGAAGATGCGTGACTCTGACCAGGGGATGACCCGCCTTGATGTGCCCATATTGTCCGGGACCGAATCTGAAGTCCTGATCAGCAATGCTGGACGTCTGGACGAGGTCAACGAGGCGCTGGCTTTGCGTGACCAGAATCGAACCCTGGTGCAGCCGTTACCATCGGGCCAAAGCGATATCGGCCTGACTCGGGAAGGCGTGGAGCCGGCTGTCAGACGTACGCCGGAGACCACCTTCAAGCCGGTTCCACAGCGAAGCCTTCGTCAGCGACTGCCCGGTTCAGACTCCCGGTCGCCACCTGTTGAGCAGCCTGCGCCAGTGATCGCTCAAGACAACAATCTTATCGTTCAATCACGTCAAACCGCACGTTCCGCCGCCTCTTCACTTGACACCAGTGTCAATGGCGAGGGCTGGCAGGAAGTGGGTGGAGCCGCGTCTGCTGACGCTGAAGTGATTGGTGATCACGCAATTGATATCAACGAATGGCAACCGGTCAATCAATGAACGCACAGCTCCACAAGGCAGCCGAAGAGAAGGCTGAATACCTCGTCTCAGTGACTGATGGTCTCGCTAGTGGAGCCACTTTTCGCATATCTGTGGGACAGAGATTGCTTGTCGGTTCAGACTTGCAGGCCGACATCGTTCTGCTGGACCCGAGCGCTTGTGACTGTCAGTTGGTGCTGACGGGAACCGACTCGGGGGTGGTGGCTGAAGCACTTGCGGGAAAAGTATTACTGGACGGTGACACTTTGGTGTTGCCAACGGAAATCAATGGTGAGAATCGGCGGCTCAGGTTGGGGGAGGCAGAGCTCCGGATTCAAACGCCCGATTATGGTGTGGATGCGATCAACAACGGCGATTTGCCAGCCTCTACCTGTATTTCTGACTCGTCCCCCGAGCCTGACAACATTGAAGATATCAGTACAGAGGCCTTGGGTCAGCCCGGGAACTGCAGAATCGAAAACGGTGTAGAGCCCAACAAGGGCGACAGTTTCATATCAGTACCAGACTTGCATAAAAATACATGGATGGTGCCATTGACCATGATTCTCGGGCCACTGTTGGTTTGCGGAATCTATTTGAGCTGGAAGTTCAACGCTCATCAGAGTGCGCCAGTGGTTGTGCCCACGTTGGCTTCAGTTCTCGAGGAGCCCGAATTTGCAAAATTGAGCGTCTCCACCATTGACGATGCCAAGACGCTAACCGGCCGATTACAGTCTCGCGAGCAAGCGAAAAGACTCGATGTCATGCTCAACGCTCTGCCGGAAAAAGTCGAAAACAAGACCCACATTGCAGATCAATTGCTTGCACAGATCAATGAGATATTCAGAGTCAATGATGAGACGGTCAAGGCCAGTTTCACCGCAGAAGGCAAGGTGCTGGTCGAGACACGCATAGCCAATCCCGAGAGGCTTGAGCATCTTCGTGATGTTGTCATGCGAGATGTGCCAGAGCTGCCCGAACTCGTGATCAACAACCAGCCTCCACCTTCCGCACTGAAGCCCGGCAGGGCGCCAGTTGTCGAGCCTGGAAAACGGGTAGCTCTGGTGGTGTCGGATGAGCCAGCGTACGTCGTCACCCAAGACGCCTCGCGCTACTTTGTTGGTGCAATTCTTCCCAGCGGGCACCGCATTCACACCATCGAGGGTGGACGAGTCTCCCTGGAGATGGAAGGTTTGATCACAGAGTTGAAGTTTTAGAGTGATCGGGAAAATTCCGGTCAGTGCGTATATCAGCGTTTCATGGAGAACGAAAATGAGTGAAATGAATCAGGCGATTATCGATACAAATACTGCAGTTGGTTCTGCAGGTGGCAGCAGACTCAACGGCAGCGAGCGGTCTCATAGCTGGTTTGAAGTCATGGCAGAAGCGTGGGGAAAGGCGCTTGATGATCAGGCCAATCGAATTATCGAGACAGCAGACCAATTGAATGATGGCCTTGAGAACCCGTCTGTCGTCAATCGACTGCAGGCAGAGTCACTGCGTATGCAATTTTTGTCCAACGCCTCTCACACTGCAATAACCAGTGTTGGATCATCGCTGGAAACCATGGCACGCAAACAGTAGGAGCAGGCTCATGGAAAACTCAGCAATAGCAGTAGCTCTGTCGGAAACCATTACGGGGAGCGGCTCCACGCAGGCACCGATTCAGGCCAGCTACGGTGCCAGTCTCACCTCGGATATTGCAGCCTTCGATCAAAGCCTTCAGCTGGCTGAATCGGGTGCGGCAGAGCCTGTCTCACCAGTGGCTCGAGCACTGATGTCACCACTTGACCATTTGAACGGAGAAGCGGCGGGGCTTGCGCAGTTTGCCACCGATGCCCTGGCCTCGGGTAATGAGTTGACCCCCAGCGAAATCACCATGTTGAGTGTGAAAAGTGCCGAGTTCATGTTTCATTCGCAATTGACAGCCAATGCCGCCAACAGAAGCGCAGACGGCATACAACAGCTGTTCAGGCAGCAGAGCTGATGTCGGTGGCCAGGCTATGGAGGATCGGCAGAATCGGATTTGTTCTGTTCTTGATCATGACACTCACAGGGTGCAAAGAGCAGGAGCTCTACTCGCAGCTTTCGGAGGCTGAAGCCAATGACATGGTCGCGCTACTGTATGGCCATGGTTTGCCTGCCAGTAAGCAACGTGATGACACCCTGTTCACGGTGTTGACCGAGCCTGGCGCCTTTTCACAGGCGGTAAATCTGTTGCGTGCCAACGGACTTCCTCGAACGCAGTACCAGACGTTGGGCAGTATGTTCGCCAAAAAGGGGTTTGTATCCTCACCTCTGGAAGAACGCGCTCGACTGAATCACGCCATGTCACAGGAACTGGCTCGCACCTTGACGAACATTGATGGGGTTGTGACCGCCTACGTCCACCTTGCAGTTCCTGAGCATGATGTGTTGGCAGAAGTGCAAGCATCGGCGTCAGCGTCTGTTTTCGTCAAACATCGGTCGGATGTCGATTTGCGTGGCAGCGTCAGTCAGATCAAGGCGTTGGTGGTAAATGGCATCGAGAATCTGCCCTATGACAATGTCACAGTCGCCTTGTTCGAGACCAACGTAGATAAGCTGCCCGTTTCGAGTCCACTGGAAAACGGGGTCCGATCTTCGCCGGCGCTGATGCTTGGTGCGATGCCGAACATCAGCACCTCAGTACTTGCGGCTAGCTTTGCCAGCTTGATAGTCACGATCGGTGCCTGGTTGCTATGGCGTAGGCGTCGCTCCAGCTCTGCAGAAAGCCTGACACGCCGGTCTGA
>CBDUIJ010000001.1:0-71999 GCA_965367215.1 uncultured Granulosicoccus sp. | reverse complement strand
CAACCGATGGCATAGCCGATCAGCACAGCCCTGAGAAAGGTCTGCTTGAAGTCTGCCCACAGGATGCTGCCGGAGCTCATGAAACGCTCACCGATCTGACTCGGTGCCGGCAACAGCACTTGCGGCACATCCAGACCACGAGTCAGAAGCTCCCACAGGATCAGCAGCCACAGCCCGAACAGTAACGGAATGACAACACCGAGCACCGTGCGATAGATTTTCGACAGGGTGCGAATGGCGGACAACTGCTCCACACTGCCCCAGGCCAGCAGCCAGGCGGCCACCACCAGACACCAGAAGCCGGCGTTGACGGCCCCGGGTTCATCGACCAGACCAATGAGACTGTTGGCCGCAACCAGTGCCATGCCGCCGGTCGCAAAGGCTGCCAGCAGACGCGAGCGCTTCAATTGCAGGAAGGCGATGAGAGCCACGGCCAGCATCGCGATACCGGTTTGCCATGGCCCTTGCAACAGCACACCGAGCACGGCAAAGATACTCGCTCCGGTGAACAGGATGCGCTCCATGACCCGGTAACGATAGGGCTTGAGCGAAGGAAGCTGCCCCGTGATGGTATGAAGATTCACCGACTCAGCCACGGACCAACCCCATGCGACGGTTGACCCAGTCGCCCAGCAAACCCACGACCACTACCAGCAAGGCGGCCAGTACCGAGGCCACTACCAGTGCCGACCATATCTGCACGGTTTGTCCGTAATAGGACCCTGCCAGCAACCGCGCTCCCAGCCCGGCAACGGCGCCCGTTGGCAACTCGGCGACGATGGCACCCACCACGGAAATGGCGACAGCTACCTTCATGCTGGTAAACAGAAACGGCAAGGATGTTGGCAGTCGCAACTTGATGAAGGTCTGCCAGCCGGATGCATTGTAGGTTCTCATCAAGTCCAGATAGCTGCTGCTGGGCGAGTTCAGGCCCTTGACCATGCCCACGGCAACCGGAAAGAAACTCAGGTACATCGAGATGAAGGCCTTGGGTAGCAGCCCCTGTATACCAACGGCATTCAGCACCACGATGATCATTGGTGCTATGGCCAGAATCGGGATGGTCTGCGAGGCAATGATCCAGGGCAAGAGGCTCTTGTTCAGCGCATCGTTATAGACAATGATGACGGCCAGCACGATACCCAACAGAGTTCCCATGGCGAAACCGAGCATGGAGGATGACAGGGTGATGCCGGCGTGATAGATCAATGAACGCTTCGAGGTGATTTTCTTCTTGATGGTAGTGTCGATGATTTCCTGCACCACCTGATGCGGTGAGGGTAATACCGGACGCTCCTGGTGCATGGTGTTGCGCAGCATCTGAATCGTGGAGACCGGGGTGTCGTTGCGCTCGGCAACACTCTTTTCCCAGGCCAGGTTCAGCATCGCCGCGCCGACGTACCACAGCACGATGATGGCCAGCGTCACAACGGCTACCGGCATCATCGCACTCACATGGCGAGAGACCATGTCAGGAGACCTCGTCATAGCTGTGACCGGCCCGCAGTCCATCACGCACCCGGTTGGCCAGATGCAGGAATGACTGGGTTTCGCGAATCGACAGATCCCGCTCCGGTGGCAGATCGCTTTCGATGACTTCGTGTATGCGTCCCGGCCGCGGTGACATGACCACGATGCGACTGGACAGAAAGACTGCTTCGGGAATCGAGTGCGTCACGAAGACCACCGTCTTGTTGGTCTTGGCCCAGAGCTTCAACAGCTGTTCGTTGAGATGGTCCCGCACGATTTCATCCAGCGCACCGAAGGGCTCATCCATCAGCAACAGATCCGGCTCGACCGCCAGCGCCCGTGCAATGGAGGCACGTTGCTGCATGCCGCCTGACAGTTGCCAGGGATATTTCTTGCCGAACCCTGCCAGGTCCACCAGCGCCAGATTTCTCTCGACCCGGGAACGAATCTCGTCACCCTTGAGACCCATGATCTCCAGCGGCAGCGCGACATTGCTGGCAATGGTACGCCAGGGATACAGCGAGGCTGCCTGAAACACATAGCCATAGGCTCTGGCCAGACGCGCCTCCTCCGGCGTCATGCCGTTCACCTCGATGGAGCCGGCGGTGGCCTGCTCCAGATCGGCGATGACACGCAGCAGCGTTGTCTTGCCACAACCCGAGGGCCCGATGAAAGAGACGAAATCTCCCCGGTTGATGGTCAGGTCGATATCCTGCAAGGCCTGGACATCGCCATCGCTGGTGGGAAAGGTCAACGATAATCCGTTGACCTCGATGACCTTCGAAGCATCATTCATAGTGGCTGATTCCGGCCGCAGCACGCATCAGACACCGGCTGGCATCTTCGACGGATCGCGCTGCACCGGATGTGGCGCAGTCAGTTCCTTCCACTGTGACAAGGCACGGTTGACCGCCGGATAGGCGTCTCGCGCGACGAACTTGCCATGCCCTTCCTGGGTCTCGATCTTGTCTTCGGTCACCACACACTGGCCACGCGTCAAGGTGAAACGTGGTAACCCTTTCAGCTCGAAGCCCTCGAACACGTTGTAATCGATGGCCGATTGCTGAGTCGCGGCGCTGATGGTTTTCGTTCGCTCGGGATCCCAGACAATGATGTCGGCATCCGCGCCTTCGACAATGGCACCCTTCTTCGGGTACATATTGAGAATCTTGGCAATATTGGTGGAGGTCACTGCCACGAATTCGTTCATGGTCAGGCGACCGGTGTTCACCCCTCGCGACCAGAGTACCGGCAGTCGATCTTCCAGTCCGCCGGTGCCGTTGGGTATCTGGGTGAAGTCTCCCAGGCCCATGCGTTTCTGGTCGGTGGTGAAGGCGCAATGATCGGTAGCAACGACCTGCAGACTCCCCGCAGCCAGACCAGCCCACAAGGAATCCTGATGGACCGAGCTGCGGAACGGCGGTGACATGACGCGCCGGGCGGCATGGTCCCAGTCCGGGTTGGCATATTCGGATTCATCCAGCGTCAGATGCTGCACCAGCGGTTCGCCATAGACGCGTTTGCCCAGCTGACGAGCACGTCGGATAGCCTCATGTGCCTCTTCACAGGACACATGCACGACATACAAGGGCACCCCGGCCATGTCGGCAATCATCACCGCCCGATTCACCGCTTCGCCCTCGACCTGAGGCGGTCGGGAATAGGCGTGAGCCTCGGGACCGCTGTTGCCTTCCGCCATGAGGCTGGCTTGCAACTGCGCCACGACATCGCCATTTTCGGCATGCACCAGCGGCATTGCGCCCAGTGCGGAACAACGCTTGAAGGAGGAGTACATCTCCTCGTCATTGACCATCAGGGCACCCTTGTAGGCCATGAAATGCTTGAAGGTATTGATGCCACTGTCGACGACCTTCTCCATTTCCTCGAAGACCTGCTTGTCCCACCAGGTGATGGCCATGTGGAAGGAGAAGTCACACGATGCCTTGACCGTCTTGTTGTCCCACATCTGCCGCGCTTCGAGCAGCGACTGGCCCGGAGCCGGCAGACAGAAATCCACCACCATGGTGGTACCGCCGGACAAGGCGGCCCGCGTACCGGATTCGAAATCGTCGGTGGAATAGGTGCCCATGAACGGCATTTCCAGATGAGTATGCGGATCGATACCACCCGGCATGACATAACAACCTGTCGCGTCGAGTGTTTCGTCGCCGGAGAGATTGTCGCCTATCTCTGTGATGACGCCCTTCTCAATCCTGACATCGGCCTTGTAGCTCCGGTCGGCAGTGACAACCGTGCCTCCCTTGATCACCTTGCTCATGTTCTCTTGCGGCTCCTGTGATGTTTTTCGACGATTTTCAATCTGGCGCTCTGAGCACCGGTCATGCAATCAGGGTAGATCAGTCAACGATACCGGCGGTCTCGACCACCGCATGAAAAAGAACATTGGTGCCTGCAGCCGCCCATTCGGGGGATATTTCCTCGGCTTCATTGTGCGAAAGCCCACCAACGCAGGGACACATCACCATGGCAGTGGGTGCCACGCGGTTGATCCAGCAGGCATCATGGCCAGCGCCTGACACCAGGTTCTGATGGCTGTAGCCCAGACGTTCTGCCGCATTGCGTACGGCCGTGACACAGTCTTCGTCAAAGGCGACCGGATCGAAACCGCCAACCTCCTCGATGGACATCTGCAGTCCGATGCCGTCGGCAATTGCCGACGCACCGGCACGGAAACGCGTTTCCATATCGGTGATGACATCTTTCTCGGGGTGCCGGAAGTCGACCGTGAATACCGTCTTGCCCGGGATGATGTTGCGTGAGTTCGGATAGACATCGCATTGCCCGATGGCACCCACCGCATAGGGGGCGTGGCTCAGTGCGATCTCGTTGACAAGCTCCGTCATTCGGGCCATTCCCAGACCTGCATTGACCCGCATGGGCATGGGGGTCGAACCGGTATGACTCTCCTTGCCGATCAGCGTCACTTCCAGCCACTTCAGACCCTGACCATGGGTCACGACACCCACGTCCTTGTTCTCGATCTCGAGGATGGGGCCTTGTTCGATATGCAGCTCGAAGAAGGCGTGCATCTTTCTGGCACCCACTTCCTCATCTCCCACATAACCGATTCGCTTCAGCTCATCACCCAGACGTTTGCCTTCTGCATCCGTTCTGTCATAAGCCCAGTCGAGCGTATGCATTCCGGCAAACACGCCACTGGCCACCATGGCCGGCGCAAATCGGGATCCCTCTTCATTGGTAAAGTTGACAACGACAATCGGATGCCGCGTCTTGACGTTCATGTCGTTGAGCTGGCGAATGATCTCCAGCCCGCCGAGTACTCCCAGGACGCCGTCGTACTTACCGCCAGTGGGCTGAGTATCCAGGTGACTGCCGACATACACGGGCAAGGCATCCGGGTCTGTCCCTTCACGTCGCGCGAACATGGTGCCCATCTTGTCGATGCCCATGCTCAAGCCCGCTTCCTCGCACCAACGCGTGAATAGCCGGCGACCCTCGGCATCTTCATCGGTCAGGGTCTGGCGATTGTTGCCTCCAGCAATACCCGGCCCTATCTTCGCCATCTCCATGAGTGAGTCCCACAGACGTTCACTATTGATGCGCATGTTGCTGGTAATGGCCATGTCCTGCCCTCTTGCTGTTTGAAACGGTTGACGTCTTTAACGAATACTGAAAATACGATTACCTGGCTCTGACGGGGAAGACTCATGACGCACCGGGCTCATGAGCAATCCGGCGCAGGCTGAAATCAGGTTGGAAACGTGAACACGGCTCCCGACTTGATACCCGTCGGCCAGCGGCTCGTGACGGTCTTCAGGCGAGTATAGAAATGCACGCCTTCCGGCCCGTAGATGGAATGGTCGCCGAACAGGGAACGTTTCCAGCCGCCGAAGCTGTGATAGGCCACTGGCACCGGAATCGGAACATTTACACCGACCATGCCGACCTGGATGCTGTCGGTAAACGATCTCGCAGCATCACCATCCCGGGTGAAGATCGCTGTGCCGTTGCCATACTCATGATCGTTGATCATGGTGACAGCATCATCGTAGGAAGCGGCCCGGACAACTGCCAGCACCGGACCGAAGATCTCTTCCTGATAGATCTGCATATCGGTGGTGACCTTGTCGAACAGTGATCCGCCCAGAAAATAGCCGTTTTCATAGCCCTGCAGCTTGATGTCGCGGCCATCAACCACCAGCTCGGCACCGGCCTCGACCCCGGAATCGATCAAGGAAGTGATCTTCTGCTTGGCAGCAGCCGTGATGACCGGGCCCATCTCTGCATCAGGATCGTCCGCCGGACCGATACGCAGTGCTTCCACACGAGGACGCAAGGCATTGACCAGCCTGTCGGCGGTTTCTTCTCCGACCGGCACTGCCACGGAGATGGCCATGCAGCGTTCACCGGCCGAACCAAAACCGGCTCCCATCAATGCATCAACGGCCTGGTCCATGTCGGCATCCGGCATGACGACCATGTGATTCTTGGCGCCACCGAGTGCCTGCACCCGCTTGCCCGCCTTGGTACCACGGTGATACACATATTCGGCAATGGGCGTCGAGCCCACGAAACTGATTGCCTGAACCTTGGGGTGATCCAGCAGCGCATCCACGGTTTCCTTGCCACCGTGCACGACATTCAGGACGCCATCAGGCAGGCCTGCCTGATGCAGCAGATCGGCCACCATGAGGGCGGCGGAAGGGTCGCGCTCGGATGGTTTCAACACAAAGGTATTGCCGCAGGCGATGGCGACCGGGTACATCCACAAGGGCACCATGGCCGGAAAGTTGAACGGGGTGATGCCCGCGCAGACACCCAGCGCCTGCCGATCCGACCAGGTATCGATCTGTGGACCGACGTTGCGGGAAAACTCGCCCTTCAACAGATGCGGAATGCCGCAGACGAATTCAACGACTTCCCTGCCGCGCTGCACCTCACCCAGAGCGTCATCATGAGTCTTGCCATGTTCGCGTGAAATCTCGCGGGCAATGTCATCAGCGTGCTTGATCAACAATTCGTTGAAGCGGAACATGATGGCTGCACGCTTCAGCGGCGGCGTAGCAGCCCAGGCCGGGAAAGCCTCGGCAGCCACTTCAACGGCGGCCGCGACTTCATCAGCCGTACTCAGACCCAGTTCATCGATGGCTTCCCCGGTAGCAGGGTTGTAAACAGGCTGCGTTTGTCCGCTGTTTGTTGCTACTCGTTGGCCACCGACAAGATTCGTGATCATGATTGGACTCTCAGGCTTGGGCTGATTTTGCTTGTGATTGAACGAACGCTATCGTATCTTGACCACTTGGTCAACATTTTACGAACACTCTCTTGGCAGACGACGAGATCAATCTCAGCGGCGAAGTGGCAGCGGCGGACGCAAGTCCACGCAAGCGCACACGCATTCAGATACGCAACGAGGCGCGTATCGTGCGGGCTGCGCTTGACGTATTTTCCTCCAATGGCTATCGCGGTTCCACTGTCGATCAGATTGCCGATACTGCCGGCATGTCCAAGGCCAATGTACTCTACTACTTCAATACCAAACAGGATATCTATGCTGCGGTGCTGGCACGCACCCTGACCGTCTGGCTGGATCCGCTCGACGAGCTCGACGCCGAGGGCGACCCCATCGAGGAACTGTGGAAATATGCGCAGCAGAAACTGCAGCTGTCACGCAAGGCACCGCACGCGTCACGCTTGTTCGCGAACGAGATTCTGCAAGGCGCCCCCGTCATAAAATCCTTCCTGGAAAATCAGCTGAAATCTCTGGTGACCTCCAAATGCCAGATAATACAAACCTGGATAGATGAGGGAAAGCTGGCACCCGTCACGCCACTGCACCTGATTTTCCTGATCTGGTCGGCGACCCAGCATTATGCCGATTTCGCACCACAGATCAGCGCACTCAGCGACGACCCTGAAGAGGTGCTCTACGAGCAGGCCGAACAGACTCTGAAGCTGATGCTCACGCGCGGACTGGCACCGGAATGACAACGACAGGCACCGTCGCGCGGCTTCGACAACCGACCCACAGGTCCGTACCAGACCTGCAATACTCGGTACCGCTTCGCCTCGGTCAGGCATGAGCCAGGCCGAATCTTTTCCACCCCTGGAAGGGCCGACGGCGCACACCCTGATACTGGGCAGCATGCCGGGCCAGGCCTCACTGACAGCGGTTCGCTATTACGCCCACCCACGCAATGCCTTCTGGCCCATCATGCTGGCGATCACGCAAGGCCAGGCAGAAGCCAGCTTCGACTCCGTGCAATCTCTCGACTATACGCAGCGCTGCGCCTTGCTCACTGCCAGCGGGTATGCGCTGTGGGATGTACTGGCCAGCTGTGAAAGACCCGGCAGCCTCGACAGCCGTATTGTCCGTGCCAGCGAACAGGCCAACGATATCGCCAGCCTGGTTACCCGCCATCCGCAGCTGCAATGCATTGCCTGCAACGGCAAGGCCGCTGAGAAACTGCTCAAGCGACACTGCGGCGAGTCACTGGACAAGCTGCAGGCGCGCCTGCAGCGCGACCTGCGTATTGTCTCCCTGCCCTCGAGCAGCCCGGCCATGGCCAGCTTGACGCTGGCCGAAAAGCATCAGCTCTGGGCGGACGGATTATTGGGGTGAGTCGTCCAGTTGGCGTACTCGCTCACGATGGGTTTGCCGGTGCGCACATCCATGCCTTCGGTCACCTGTTCCATGGAAATGCAGTCGACCACCGGACAGACACTGACACACAGATTACAACCCACGCACTCTTCATCGATCACCTCGAAGTGCCGCTTGCCATCCACCATGGCAGTGATGGCCTGATGTGAAGTGTCCTCACAGACCACATGGCAGCGACCGCACTGGATGCACAAGTCCTGATCGATGACAGCCTTGCTGATGTAGTTCAGGTTCAGGTTCTTCCAGTCCTTGACGTTCGGTGTCGCCTTGCCAACGATATCGCTGACCTGGTTGTAACCCTGTTCGTCCATCCAGTCGGACAGGCCCTGCGTCAACTCCTCGATGATGCGAAAGCCATAGGTCATGGCTGCGGTGCAGACCTGGACATTGCCGGCACCCAGCGCCATGAACTCGGCTGCATCACGCCAGGTGGTCACGCCACCAATACCCGAGATGGGCATACCGGCTGTCTCTGCGTCACGGGCAATTTCAGCCACCATGTTCAGGGCGATGGGTTTTACGGCAGGTCCACAGTAACCACCGTGAGAACCCCAGCCATCAATGGAGGGCTCCGGTGCCATGGTGTCCAGGTTGACACTGATGATGGAGTTGATGGTGTTGATCAGCGATACGGCATCGGCACCGCCTGCCTTGGCCGCACGCGCAGGACCGCGAATGTCCGTGATGTTCGGTGTCAGCTTGACGATGACCGGCATCTGCGTATTCTGCTTGCACCACTCGGCAACCATCTGGATGTATTCGGGCACCTGCCCGACAGCTGCGCCCATGCCGCGCTCCGACATGCCGTGTGGACAACCGAAGTTCAGTTCCACGCCATCGGCACCGGTGTCCTCCACCTTTTTCAGAATGGTCTTCCAGCTCTGCTCCTCGCAAGGCACCATCAGTGACACGACGACGGCGCGATCGGGCCAATCGCGCTTGACGCGCGTGATCTCATCCAGATTGACCTGCAAGGGACGGTCGGTGATCAGCTCGATATTGTTCAGGCCGATCAGCGTGCGATCGCTGGAATACATGGCGCCATAGCGAGGACCGTTGACGTTGACCACATGGGGATCCTCTCCCAGTGTCTTCCATACAACCCCGCCCCAGCCAGCTTCGAAGGCACGGACGACGTTGTATTCCTTGTCGGTCGGTGGCGCTGATGCCAGCCAGAACGGGTTGGGGGATTTGATGCCCAGAAATTCGCTGCTCAGATCAGCCATGTGCCTACCCCTTTGTCAGAGTTGAATGAATGGATTCTGCGGCCAGTTTGCCGTCTTGCACCGCTGCCACGGTCAGGTCCTCGCCACCGGCGATGCAATCGCCCCCTGCCCAGACCTTCGAATCCGAGGTGCGGCGATCAGTGTCGACACGGATGCGTCCCGCTTCCAGTTCGACTCCGGTCGCACCGTCTGCTACAGCCAGACTGTTGACGAACTGCTGCCCGATAGCCTTGAGCACCCTGTCGCAGGGCAGTATCAGCGTCTCTCCAGTGGGACCGTATTGCCCGCCTTCCTCGCTCATTCGGGCAAATTCGACACCCGTCACCTGACCGTTCTCGCCGACCACCCGCAGTGGCTGCAACCAGTTGCGAATCACCACGCCATTGACCTTGGCCAGATCCTGCTCGAACTGGCTGGCATTCATGCGCTCGACACCACGACGATAGGCAAGCGTGACCTCTTCACAACCGAGCATGCGACTCTGCACAGCCGCATCGATTGCTGTCATGCCACCACCGATGACGATGGTTCGCTCACCCGGATCGAGCTGCGAATAATCCTGGCTCTGTCGAAGCTCGGCGATGAATTCGATGGCATCCACAACACCTGCCAGCTCTTCGCCCTCGATACCCAGGTCGTTGACAGCCCCCAGCCCCATTCCCAGAAAAACCGCCTGATAATCGCGCTTGAGGTCATCGAGGATGAAGTCTTCACCCAGTGCTTCGTCCTGACGCAGGGTAATCCCACCGATGGACAGGATATAGGCAACCTCTTGCTGAGCAAACTCATCAACCGATTTGTAGGCAGCGATACCGTACTCGTTGAGTCCGCCAGGCTTGCCATTCGCATCGAAGATATCGACCTCATGCCCCAATAGTGCAAGCCGGTGCGCACAGGCCAGACCCGCCGGGCCAGCGCCGACAACTGCAACCCTGTAGCCAGTGCCGGACGCCCGCTCGAATGGCTGTTTGCCGGTTTCCATCTGATGATCGGTGGCATAGCGCTGCAATTCACCGATACGGACAGGGTTGTCTTCTGCGGTATTGCGCACACAGGCCTGCTCACACAGTGTTTCCGTGGGACAGACCCGGGCACACATGCCACCCAGAATGTTCTCGTTGAAGATGGTGCGGGCCGAACCCGTGGGGTTATCCGTGCTGATCTGACGGATGAACAAGGGAATATCGATGCCCGTGGGACAGGCAGTCACGCAAGGTGCATCGTTACAGAAATAGCAACGGTCGGATTCCACCGAGGCTTCATGCCTGGTCAGCGGAGGGTGCAGATCTTGTTGCAGTTGTTCGTAACTACTGGACGCCATCGTTGAGGACTCCTCTACAGACTGTGCCGCCGCGCATCAACCAGGCTGGATGACCACGGGATGAATCCGATTAAAGCAATTTTTTTCCAAATGGTCAAATTTTTAATGACGAGCTGGCCGCAACCTCATATCGCAGCCTGCTGTCTGGCCTTTTCGGGTACCTGCCATCCGTTTGCCCACCCACCTGTCCGACTCCGCCCCCTTACCGAATCGATAGTGATCAGTTATGGTCATCGCCCTGCCCACCCTTCAATGAGCCTGGAAACACATGACACTGCCTGCCTGGTCTGATTCACTGGCACCTCGCCTGAAGTCCCAGATCGAATTTCTGGTCGCCATCGATGCCCTGAAATCGGTTTACCGGGCGACCCTGATTGCCTCGGGTGAACGCCGCGAGAACAGCGCAGAACACAGTTGGCACCTGACCCTGTTCGCCCGGATTCTGGCCGAACACGCCAACCAGCCTGTGGATGTCGACCGTGTGGTCTTCATGCTGATGGTGCATGACATCGTCGAAGTCGATGCCGGCGATGTACCCATTCACGGCCAGCAGAATCCGAACAAGGAAGCCGAGGAACAGGCAGCCGCGACCCGCCTGTTCGGACTGCTACCCGACGATCAGGCAAACCTGCTGCGACAGTGCTGGGATGAATTCGAGGCCGGTGAGACAGCCGACGCCCGCTTTGCCAAGGCTATCGACCGACTCCAACCGGTGCTGCTCAATGCGCTTACCGGTGGCGGTACCTGGAATGACTTCGACGTCTCACTGGATCAGGTCAGAACCCGCACCGCTCAGATCGGCAAGGGTTCCGACGAGCTCTGGAAGATGGCCAATGCCATCTTCAACGAGGCTGCCGAGAACGGTTGGTTGAGAACAGATCCACCAACTGGCTCGTCATGACATCTGCCAATTGAGCGACATCGTGAATGGTCGTGGCGCGCGAATAATACTGTCGTACGTCATGACCGATACCGATCGCCACCAGTTCGACTTCATCCTGCCGTTCGATCTGTGCGATGACATGCCGCAGATGCTTCTCCAGAAAACGCCCCGGATTGGTTGACAGGGTGGAGTCATCGATGGGCGCACCATCGGAAATCATCATCAGGATGCGGCGCTGCTCGGGCCTCTGCAACAAACGACCATGCGCCCATTGCAGGGCCTCACCATCGATGTTTTCCTTCAACAGGCCCTTGCGCATCATTAGCCCGAGATTACGTCGTGACTGGCGCCACGGTGTATCAGCCGCCTTGTAGATGATATGTCGCAGATCGTTCAGCCGTCCCGGGTTGGGTGGATAACCATCGGCGACCCATTTCTCGCGTGAGCGCCCGCCCTTCCAGGCACAGGTGGTAAAACCCAGAATCTCGATACGCACGCCGCAACGCTCCAGCGTGGCGGACAGAATGTCGGCACACACCGCGGCTACCCGAATCGAACGACCGTGCATGGACCCGGAATTGTCCAGCAGCAGAGTCACCACGGTATCGCGAAAAGGAGTTTCCGATTCCTGCTTGAAGGTCAAAGGCATCATCGGATCGGTCAGCACCCGCGTCAGGCGCGCGGTATCCAGTTGCCCCTCTTCCAGATCGAATTCCCAGGAACGACGTTGCTGCGCCATGAGCACCCGCTGCAGTCGATTGGCAAACTTGCCTATCTGACGTTGCAGATCACCGATATGACTGTCCAGCGTCTGCCGCAGTCGCGTCAGTTCCTCGACATCACACAGGTCGAGCGGCCGGATGACCTCATCGAATTCCTGTGTATAGACGTGATAATCGTTGATCGAGCGGCGCTGAGCTTCACCTGCGGTGGCTCGCCATTCACTACCCGGCGACTCCGAGCTGCGCTCCGGCATGTCCTCTTCGGGCTCGACGATATCACTGCCATCCTCGGCATTGCCATCATCCTCCTCCATGGACTCCGATTCACCGTCCTCTTCCAGGGAACTGCTATCGGATTCGGTGGATTCGGACTGATCCTGCTCCGATTCCATATCATCGGACTGCTGATTCTCGTCATCGAACTCATCCGGATTGTCACTCGGATCACTGTCCTCCATCTCCAGAGAGCGCAGCAGTTGTCCCAGTGCCCTGGCGAAACCAGCCTGATCCTCGAGATTGAAATCACCGGCCTTGAACTTGTCTGCCACATCGCTGGACAGCCACTCGCGCCAGTCGGACAGTGCTTCTGCCGCCGCCGCCGGCAGCGGCCGACTGCTCAGCTGCTCCCGCAGATACAGACTCAACGCATGCTCGATGCCCAGACGCGGCTCGGCCTTGTTCTCTCGCATGTCGATGACAGGCTTGCGAACCGTATCCAGCAACAGGCGATATCGCCCATCGAGCGCCGCATCCAGATTGCGCCCGACGCCTTCGTACATATTCGCCCCGAGCAGCTCGACACGTGTCTGTTCGGCCATGGCATGCAGGCGTTGCGAGGTATCGGTCGAGGGTTGGTGACGAGCGTGTGTGCGCGCATCATGATGCTGTTTGTGCAGAGCAATGGCATCACTGCGACCGCGTGTCTTGCGTCGCTCCAGTTCGGTGGCATCGTCAGGAATGCCGGGCAGCACCATCCCTTCCACATCGGCTGCATTCTCATCGAAGGTAATATCGATGGACGTGTCCCGAGCAATCGCCCGTGCGCAGGCACCGGTTGACTGCCGGAACGATTCAGGCATGCCCGAATCATCCTCTCGGGGTGCATTGATGCCCTGACCCACCTGCACAGGGGTCGATGCAGCTGCTTTCAGCTCACCGACATGCTGTGCCTGTGGCGGCTTTGAATCATCAGACGCCAATGTCCGGAAGCTCCTCACCAAAGACACGCTGATACAGTTCACCGAGCAATGCGCGCTCGGCCGGATCGCACTTGTTGACGAAAGCCAACTCGAGAGCCAGTCCGACATCCTTGAAGAAGGTCAGGTTCTGGGTCCAGGTAATGACCGTCCGCGGACTCATGACCGTCGCCAGATCGCCGTTGCGAAATGCGCTGCGGGTCAGACCAGCCAGTGCAACCATCTGATGGACCAGTTTCTCACCAGCCTCGTCCTGCAGATGCGGCGCCTTGGCCAGCACCACCTTGGCTTCCTGATCCGGTGGCAGGTAGTTGAGAATGGTTGTCACGGACCAACGATCCATCTGTGCCTGATTGATCTGCTGGGTGCCATGATAGAGGCCGGTCGTATCGCCCAGACCGACCGTATTGGCCGTGGCAAAGAAACGAAACGCCGGATGCGGCTTGATCACCCGGCTCTGATCGAGCAGAGTCAGTTGACCGGAGGACTCCAGCACGCGCTGAATGACAAACATCACATCAGGACGTCCGGCATCGTATTCATCGAAAACCAGAGCAACATTGCGCTGGTAGGCCCAGGGCAGGATGCCATCCTGAAATTCCGTCACCTGCTTGCCATCTCGCAGCACGATTGCATCCTTGCCGATCAGATCGATGCGGCTGACGTGACTGTCGAGATTGATTCGCAGACAGGGCCAGTTCAACCTGGCAGCCACCTGTTCGATATGGGTGGATTTACCCGTTCCGTGGAATCCCGAGATCAGCACTCGCCAGTCATTGGCAAAGCCCGACAGGATGGCCATTGTCGTGCGGAAATCAAACAGATAGGATGGGTCTATATCAGGCACCCGCTCGGTATGATTCGAGTAGGCAGGTACCATGAGGTCAACGTCCAGCCCGAAGACTTCCCTGACGGAAACCGTTGTATCGGGTAGCAGAAGGTTATCTGACGCATCGTTTAGTGTGGAGTCGAGCATGGTACCGGGCAATGTGCTTGATAAAGACGTTATCCTACACGTACAGCAACGCACAGGCACCCACATGGAAGGTTCTGCGGTTAAAAATAATCTGAACGCTCACAACCGGCAATCTACCCCCCTTCGTGTACCTGCAGGCCACTGATTCCGTGATGTCTGACAGACTTCTGCCCCCCACCAGCCGGCGGGTTGGCATCATGGCTGAACTCACAGGCGCCTCCAGTCTGGCACCATTGGTAGACGCGGCCGTCGCCAAACTCGAGGCCAACGGCTTCGAAACCGTGGTGGTATCGGCCGGGCGCAGCATGCGTGCAGAGAAGACTGCCTGGCATATTCTCTCTCGCAGTGCCTGTGACGGAATCATTCTCCACTCGGACTGCCTGTCCAACGATCAGCTGGCGCGTTTGATCAGCACGCGCAAGAATGTGGTCCTGGCCAATGTTCACAACACGCAGACCGGCAAACTGGCGGCAGCTCACCTGCTGAAGACAGGTCACAGGCGTATCGCCCTGGTGTCCGGCCCGCTCTACCGTTTCAGTATCCAGCATGTCGTCGAAGGCTTCATGCAGCCCATCAACAGCCCTCAGGGGCGTGACGTGAAATTACAGACGCTGGAATCGTCCATGGACGAAGAAGGTGGAGCCAGCGCCATGAATATCCTGCTGGCCTCCAAGGTGACACCGACCGCCATTTTCCTGCTCAATGATCGAATGGCGATTGGCGCCTTGCGCGTTTGCCAGGAAAACGGCATTCGTGTCCCTGACGACATTTCACTGATCGGCTGCGGAGATCATTACGAGGCAGCCCATACGCGCCCCGCTCTGAGCACCATGCACCTGCCCCTTGCCCATGTGGGCCAGAGCGCAGCTCAGCGTGTCATGAACCTGATCAACAACGTCAACACACGTTCCGCAGAAGACGATGACCCGAGCCTCAGCCAACCACGGGTCGTGTCACGCCACAGCGTTCGCGACAGGAATGAAAAGACCGGCGATGCTGTCGGAGACAGCCATATCAGCGCCCGGGAACGCGAATGCCTGAACTGGGCTGCCAAAGGCAAGACTTCCTGGGAAATCAGCCAGATACTCGGAGTGACGGAAAGCACCATCATCTACCATCTGCGAAACGCCACCCGCAAGCTGAACGCTGCCAACCGCCTGCATGCGGTGGCCAAGGCATTGAAAGCGTCCATCATCGATTTCTGAGAGTCTCGCAAAAACTCGTTGCGAGCCTGGCCACGCCGCTCCAGACAGCCTGATCAGCGGACAAAAAAAAGGCGCCCCTCTCGGGGCGCCTCTCATCTCACCAAAACGTTACGGCTGATTACTTCGCCGCCTTGCGTTCCTGAGCTTCCTTGATGACCACGTCTGCCACGTTCTTGGGGCATGCGTTGTAGTGGCTGAACTCCATGGAGAACTGGCCACGACCGGAAGTCATGGTACGCAGATCACCGATGTAGCCAAACATCTCTGACAAAGGCACATCTGCCTTGATGCGGACACCTGTTGCACCCGGCTCCTGCGACTTGATCATGCCACGACGACGGTTGAGGTCACCGATGACATCACCCACGTGATCTTCAGGTGTGAACACATCCACCTTCATGACCGGCTCGATGATCTGAGGACCTGCCTTCGGAATCGACTGACGATAAGCACCCTTGGCAGCAATTTCAAACGCCAGCGCACTGGAGTCAACTGCGTGGAAGGCACCGTCTTTCAGTACGACGCGGAAGTCGAGCAGTGGGTAGCCCGCGAGGACACCTTCATGCATGGACAACTTGAAGCCCTTCTCGACCGCTGGCCAGTATTCGCGAGGAACGTTACCGCCTGTGACCTTGGATTCGAATTCGAAACCGGTACCTGGCTCGCCAGGCTCGATGGTGTAGTCGATACGACCGTACTGACCAGAACCACCAGACTGCTTCTTGTGCGTGTAGGTATCTTCGATAACCTGCGTGATGGTTTCACGGTAGGCCACCTGAGGCTTGCCGACTTCAACTTCAACACCGTGAGTACGCTTCAGGATGTCGATCTTGATGTCCAGATGCAGCTCGCCCATTCCCATGAGGATGGTCTCACCACTTTCTTCGTCAGTCATGACGCGGAATGAAGGATCTTCTGCAACCATCTTGCCGATGGCCACACCCAGCTTCTCGGAACCCGCCTTGTCGATGGGTGAAACCGAGATGGAGATGACCGGATCAGGAAATACCATTGGCTCGAGCGTGGCAGGATGCTTGGGATCAGCCAGTGTGTGACCCGTCTGCACGTTCTTCATGCCCAGAACAGCAACGATGTCGCCAGCCTGTGCAGAATCACGCTCGATGCGATCTTCAGCGTTCATTTCCACGATTCGACCAATTCGCTCGGTCTTGCCCGTAAAGGTGTTGAGGACGGTATCGCCCTTGGCAATCTTTCCGGAGTAGATACGAATGAAGGTCAGTGCACCGTAACGGTCATCCATGATCTTGAACGCCAATGCACGCAAAGGCTTGTTCGGATCAACGATGGCGAATTCACCGGTTTCAACACCTTCCAGATCGACTTCAGGCTGTGGCTTGACTTCGGTCGGGCTTGGCAGGTAGGCAACAACGCCGTCGAGCATGGGCTGCATGCCCTTGTTCTTGAACGCGGATCCACAGAACGTAGGAAACCAGACAAGGTCGATAGTGCCCTTGCGAATGCAGCGCTGCAGGGTTTCGATATCCGGCTCTTCACCTTCGAAGTACTTCTCCATGGCTTCATCGTCCATTTCCAGGGCGCTTTCAACCAGCTCTTCGCGGTACTTGGCAACCAGCTCGACCATATCGGCAGGCACTTCTTCGATGGAATAGTTCTCCGGGTTTCCGGAATCATCCCAGACCCAGGCTTTTTCAGTCAGCAGATCGACCACGCCAACGAAGTCATCTTCCGTGCCGATAGGCAGGACCATGACCAATGGGCGTGCGGCCAGAACGTCCTTGACCTGCTTGACGACGCGATAGAAATCGGCACCCATACGATCCAGCTTGTTGACGAAGATGATTCGTGCAACTTCTGATTCGTTGGCATAGCGCCAGTTTGTTTCGGATTGTGGCTCTACACCACCGGAACCGCAGAAGACACCGACGCCGCCGTCGAGTACTTTCAGTGAACGGTACACTTCGATGGTGAAGTCAACGTGTCCCGGAGTATCGATGACGTTGAACCGGTGACCATCCCATTCACAGCTGGTAGCAGCCGACTGGATAGTTATACCGCGCTCTTGCTCCTGTGCCATGAAGTCAGTGGTGGCTTCGCCATCATGAACTTCACCGGTCTTGTGAATCTTGCCCGTGAGCTTCAGGATACGCTCTGTGGTTGTGGTTTTGCCCGCATCAACGTGGGCAAAAATGCCGATGTTGCGGTAGTGTGAAAGCTCAGTCATCTTGGTGCTCACGGTCTGGGATTAATGGCCCGGTGTCTTGTTCTAACCCGGACGTTACCTTGCTGGGACCCGCTACAGGTTAAGCCTCCGAAACCCGATACCCTGATCACTGGCCGATGACTCGCAGTTGACTGCTTGCCATCGGTGCCGTGAATCAGACGCAAAATGGTTCGAGAAGATGCCTGACGCGGTAAACCCACAATTCTACCCAATTTTGGGATGCAATGTCAGATAGCAAGCCAGATTCGACACATGATGAGAGTCACCGCATCGCAGGCGTGATGATCGCCCTGCTCTGGGTACTGGTTCTGGGTGGCGGCACATGGCTGGCACAAGGCTGGCTGGACGCCCGAAAGGCTGACAAGGCCCCGCAATGGTCAAGTGACGGTAGCGGCCGGCAAACACTGGTTCTGAAAGCCGACCGGTACGGCCAGTTCGCACTCAGCGGTAGCGCCAATGACGAAGAAGTCTTGTTCCTGATCGATACAGGCGCCTCGGGAATCAGCATACCCGGCGTGGTGGCGAGAACCATGAACCTGCCGCAAGGCAGGCCCTTCGACGTCATGACAGCCAATGGCAGCACCCGAGTCTATCGGACACAGCTCGACAAGCTCACCATCGGCCCTTTCACTCAATATAACGTGACAGCGCACATCAACCCGGGCCTGGAGGGCAACACGGCCTTACTGGGCATGAACTTTCTGCGACACTACGAGCTGTTGCACCGTCGCGGTGAATTGACCATCAGCCTGCCAGAGTTGAACCCGCGGTGAATATTGCAATCCCCGAACGATGAGACTGCAGTCACGTTAGCCTCGCCCTGAAATAACCGGATCATCCCCACAACGGAACCTTCCCGGCTCAAACGGCTCACAACCGCCAATGAGATCGAGTATCTACAATTTTACGTCGGGTAACGATATTGCAAGCCGCCAGAGCCTCCAGGCAGTGGCAGTGACATACCATGACACTGTAATATTGCGAGTTGCGGGATTTCTGCCCAAGTACCACGGAGTCAGTAGTAGGTCGACATGCATATCACCATAATCATGGTTGTAACCTACATCCTGTGCTGCGCGCGCACAGGTACCGCGCCCTGGCGATACTGGCAGCTCAATGCACGCTATTTTTCGGCCGAACACGGCATCTTTTCGAAGCTTTCACTGGATGCGCTGATTCCGGATCGCTGGCGTCTGCCGCAGAGCATCGATTCTGATGCGGTCATACCCACGACCTACCCGGTATTCCTGAAACCCGAATGGGGTCAGAACGCGCATGGCATACACCGCGTGGATGATGCCGAGCAGCTGGTCCGACTGCGGGCCTCCCTGCGTTCAGAGCCCCAGCGCTATCTGATTCAGCAAGCAGCCCCCGGCAAGCGTGAGTACGAGATATTCAGCATCGATGCCAATCGCAGTGACGGCAAGCACGATGTTCTGACCATTACCGAAGCGGTCAACGATCGCGAACAATTCCCGATCAACAGCAAGAACAACCTGCATACGCGCTATGTCGATATCAGCAATCAGTTCTCTGCAGAACAACAGGATATCGTGGCAGCTTACCTGTCTCAGGTTGGAGAGTTCGGCATCAGCCGAATGAGTGTCAGAGCCGATTCCAATGAAGAGCTGGTTGCCGGCAACTTCCATGTCATCGAGATCAACCTGTTCCTGCCGATGCCCATCAACCTGCTGGATCGCGACTACAGCTGGGAACAGCGCTGGAAATTCATCCGCTCTGCCATGATGAGCCTGGCAAAGGCCACCCGAATGATCACCCCGGTGGAAAACCCCCAGCCAATCTTTGCCCGCATGATGTTGTACGGCCGTGGAAAATCCCGCGCGACCAGCACCGTCACTACCAACAATACAACGCCCAAGATCGGCGAGCACTACATACAACCGTGAAATCAATCAAAGCGCTGATTTATAGCTGGGTCAGCCAGAAGTACATGGCTGGCTGTAGCAACTACAACTCATTACAAGTCAGAAAAGCCAGCCGTTCCAAAAGGCAGGCTCGCGAAATGTTTGCCCGGCATGACATTCCCCATGCCCGTGGCACTCTGTTTCTGAATCCCTGGAAAGCGCATCTGTTTGCCAGAGAACATGGCTTCCCTCTGTGCATCAAGCCCAATGTCAGCGGATTTTCCCGTGGCAGTCATTTCCCGATCAACAACTACCGGGAACTGTGGAAAGCCGCCTTGCTGGTCAAGGTCTGGTGGCCCACCAGCATTGTCGAACAATATCTGCTTGGCGCCAACTACCGGGTTCTGGCTACCGGTGACTCACTGGTATCCGTCATTCGCCGCTACCCTCCGTTCGTCGATGGCAATGGCAAGGATTCCATCAGCACCCTGATTGATGCTGAAAACGCCACGCGTGAAAAAATGGGCCTGTACCCGACGGTTCACCCCATACCGAAGTCACAGACAACCGTCGATTATCTGCGACGCCATGGCAAGACACTCGACAGCGTGCCGGCCGAGGGTGAGCGCGTCTACACCTTCAATCGAGTGGCACTGGCACCTGGCGGCGTCATCGAGATCATCGACCAGTCAACCATCCCCGAGGCGAATCGCGAACTCTTCCTGAAAGTCATCAAGGCCTTCGACGCCAAGCTCTTCGGCATCGACGTCATTTTCGAAGAGGGTATCGAGAAGGATTACCGCGAGCAGCGCTGCATCTTCCTTGAAGTCAATTCCCGCCCCTATACGCGCATGCACAGCGCGCCGCGTTATGGCGAGCGTGAGAATCTGGATGATTTCTATCAGGAAATGGACTCTCTGGTGGTCGCGGACTCCGACATCTACTGACTCCGCAACCGTTGCCAACCATCGTGCCTTGCGCACCAGCTGACGATCACACGGTTGGCAGGCTGACCCCATGGGAATGAGATTACCGGCCGCCAACTCTGGCCCGGGCTACTTCTACCTGTTTCTGGGTGCCCATTCATTATTGATCGGCTTGCTGCCGTTCTTCCTGCCCGTGTACCTGTGGCAACACGGGCTTGATCTTGCCGGCCTGTCCCTGCTGATTGGCGTATCCGGGCTCAGCTTCGCAGCGGCGCTCGGCCTGTGGCAGAAGCTGGCTCGCCGCTGGCACCTGAAACACCTGATCACCCTGACCTTTGTGCTTGAATTGATGCTGCTTGCTGCGGTCGGCCTGCTGACGACCGTACCCGGCGCGGCCCTGTTCACGCCGCCCGGCGCCAGCCATGCGATATCGACGCCGGCCATGGTGTTCGCTGCGGCCGTGCTCGGCCTCTGCAACGGCCTCTACAACGCATTCTTCTGGACCACACAACGCACGCTGTTTCTGCAACAGCTTGGCGAAAACGATAGTGGACGCCAGTACGGCAACTTCCAGATCTTCGTCATGGTGTTTCTGAAAGTCGGTATCCTGCTCGGCGGCCTGCTACTGGAGACCGGCGGTTTCGTCTGGCTGCTGGCTCTGTCCGCAGGCACAAGCCTGGTCGCCAATCTGCACCTGGCGGGCAAGCAACCCGGCCAGAAACGGCTGTCATCCGAGCGCGATACTGGTGCAGCGTCCCTGTTCGGCAGCCTTGCCTTCCGGGATGAACGCGGGTCCCGACCTGCGTTTGCGGTCGATGGACTGTTTCTCTATCTGGAAAGCCATTTCTGGACGCTGACACTGTTCCTCGTTGTGCAGGAAGATTTCGGTCGACTGGGTCTTGCCGTGGTCGTACTGGCCCTGGTGTTTGCCGCCCTCTTCTACCTGATCAAGAACCGTATCGATCAGCTGGCGTCACGACAGGTTTATCGGGCAGCTGTCTGGCTGTATGTCGGCTCCTGGCTATTGCGCTTCACACTGGATGGAGACTCCGGGGGGCCCAGTCTGTGGATAGCCCTGATCCTCATTACCTTCTTTTCATCCTTTTTCCGGCTGGCCTTCAACAAGCGTTTTTTCGACGTTGCCAGGGGAAGCGGCAGCCAGTCCTACCTGCTGGTGAAAAGCTACAGCTCCCAGTTCTGGCTGGGCATCGCATTTTCATTGCTCGCTGTTGTATTGCTTGTCATACCGCTGCCGCATGATCAACTACTACAGTATCTCTATCTGCCAGCTGCTGTGCTCGCGGCCTTGTACCTGCGTTACTCGGACAGGACCTGACGTACAGGCATGATATCGTTGCTCAAGAATTCGAACGGAGCTGCAATGACAGAACAACAGACGACCCCACCCCCACAAGCCTCGGCAAGTTTCACGGATGCCACTGAAGCAGTCGATTGCCTGATCGCTCTCTACGATCGCAATACGGCCTTTCTCGCAGACGCCTTTGCCCAGTATCTGACTGGCAGCCTGCCCGACAACAAGCACCGCGCCTTCTACCCTGAAATCCGCTTTCGCAACAGTACCTATGCGCGTGTGGATTCGCGTCTGTCCTACGGCCACGTTGATCAACCCGGCCTGTACACCACCACCATTACTCAGCCTCGCCTGTTTCGCGGTTATCTCATTCACCAGCTCAGCCTGCTGATCGAGAATCATGCAGAACCGGTTGAAATCGCTGAATCCGATGTTCCCATCCCCCTGCATTTCGCATTGGAGTCGGGCTCCGCACTGGCGGTCCACCGCCCCCAGAAGATTACGGTCGCGCTGCGAGATGCCTTCGACGTTCCGGACATTGCGCAAGTCAACGACTACATCGTCAACGGCACACACGAAATCGAACCCGGACTGGCACTGCCATTGGCGCCATTCCCGGCGCAGCGAATCGACTACTCCCTGCACCGCCTGGTGCACTACACGGCGACCGCTCCCGAGCACTTCCAGAACTATGTTCTGTTCACCAACTATCAGTTCTATATCGACGAATTCTGCCGCCTGGCGCGCGACATGATGCGCAAGGGTGATACAGGCTATGAGTCCTTTGTGGAGCCGGGCAATGTGATCACCCTCAACGGCGAATCGGAACCCAGCTCAGGCACACCACCTACGCGCCAGCCCCAGATGCCGTCCTACCATCTCAAAGCCGGCAAACAGAAAGGCATCACGATGGTCAACATCGGTGTGGGCCCGTCCAATGCGAAAACCATTACCGACCACATTGCCGTGCTGCGACCTCACGCCTGGCTGATGCTCGGCCATTGCGCCGGACTGAGGAATTCTCAGGAACTGGGCGACTATGTCCTTGCTCACGCCTACGTACGTGAAGACAAGGTGCTCGATGCCGACATTCCGGTATGGGTGCCTATTCCGGCATTGGCCGAAGTGCAACAGGCGCTTGAAGGCGCCGTGGCGGAAGTAACAGGGCTGGACGGCTACGAACTGAAACGCATCATGCGTACCGGCACCGTCGCCTCCATCGACAACCGCAACTGGGAGCTCCAGGATCAGAGAGAACCGGTAAGACGCCTGTCGCAGTCCAGAGCCATCGCCCTGGACATGGAGTCGGCAACCATTGCGGCCAACGGTTTCAGGCTGAGAGTGCCGTATGGCACCCTCCTCTGCGTCAGCGACAAACCCTTGCAGGGCGAACTGAAACTACCCGGCATGGCATCGGAGTTCTACCAGAACCAGGTATCACAACATCTGGAAATCGGCATGCTGGCTCTTCGGAAACTCAGCGAAATGAAGTCCGAGCGGCTGCATTCGAGAAAACTCAGAAGCTTTTTCGAAACTGCCTTTCAGTAGAGAGCACGTCAGCAGCTGGCATGCAAAGACATCGGTCGGTGCAGGATGGTGTGTCGTATCCTGCACCGCCCGGTGGAGTGCCTGTCAGCGTGTTGCCAACTGACCAGTCAAGGCCATGTGTGCCATGTCCACGAACGAGGCTCCCAACCGCATGCTGCGCTCTGGCGACCAGCCACTGAAAGGGCGAGGAGTATCCTGCGTGTCCTTGAACGGCATTTCCAGGGTCATGGCCAGACAGCCGAAACTCTGCGCCAGATTACTGCTGCAGATAGCCAGATTGGCCTGCCCCCCGGGTGTCCTTGGATAACCATTCGCGTACTGGAAATCCGGGTTCACCGCTGCCCATTCACGCTTGAACGCCACCAGCTCTGCATCTCTCTCATCGTTCCAGTCGGCGATACCCTCGGTGCCGGCTATGAAGTTGTACGGCAGGCCTTCATCACCATGAACATCCAGCGACAGATCGATACCTGTCTGCTCCATGCGCTGCCGTACATGAAATACCTCCGGACTCTTTTCAATACTCGGTGACTGCCACTCACGGTTAAGGTTGACACCCAGTGCATTGGTTCTGAGATTGCCCAGAAAAGTGCCATCAGGGTTCATGTTCGGCACGATATGGATGTCCGCCAGCGATCGCAATTCACGGCTGCGCGCATCGTCCTGATCCAGCAGGCGATCGAGCCATCCTTCCATCCACCACTCTGCCATCGACTCGCCCGGGTGCTGTCGTGCGATGACCCACAGCTGTTTGCGTTTGCTGTTGTGTGGCTCGTTGGCCGCTTCCGACTGCAAACCACTCACCTGCAGGTAATCGATACTGCGGCCCTGATGCGTGACTCCCAGACTCTCATAGCGCACGCCCTCAGCAGTGGCAGCCGCTGCGACGAAATCCAGATGCCGGTCCATTGTGTAGGGTGCAAAGTAGGCAAACCAGACCAGGTCGCTCTGCGCCTCGAATGTCCAGCTGAGCTGCTGGCCATCGTATTCTGCCGGAGTGCGGTACCAGAACTGACGATCTACCGATGTCGCCACGTCGTAGCCTTCCCAACCTTTCGGGTAACTGGTCTGGGCGGCATTGACCAACGTGATTCGGCACGTCTTGCCCTTGACACCTGCCACGCTGAAATAGAACCACTGCAGGAAATCCGAGTTTGTGTCCTTGCGGATCTTCAACTGGATTGAAGCCGAGTCGCTGGCATCGATGACTTCAATGTTGCCACTGTCGAAACTGCTGTTGATGCGGATTGTCATTGAATTGCTGATTCTGTAATCGAGAATTTCACAGGAGGCAGAGACCGAATTCGCATCAGTGAAATGATGAGCTCGGAACTGACGCGTCGCTCAGGATATCCGACCAACCACTCTGTTGAAAACCACCTCTATCTGTTGCTCAAAAAAAAAGCCGGAGAATCACAAGGACTCTCCGGCTTTACTACCACTGAATTCCGCAGGAATTCAGTAACGTGAAAGGTAGCTTACTACTTACAGAGCACCTTCAACCGAGTAGGTTACAGTCGCATCGCCACCTACCAGAGTAGCTGGAAGACCATTGACTGTCAGTGCATCAGCAGTTCCACCGAAAGTCAGTGTAGTTCCGCCGAATGAAGGGCTGGTACCCATGTCGATCAGCTCTTGAGCTGTCAGGCCAGAACCAGTGATGATGTAGTTACCAACATCGATATCAGCAGCAGCTTCAGTTGGAGCAAATACGGTCCAAGGATCAGCATCTGTAGCAGCGTCAAGCTTCTGCGCACCGAAACGGTTTGAGAAAGCTGTCAGGAATGCACTGTTGTTGGTTGACAGAGATGTAGCAACTGGGCCACCTGTCTCGCCGCCAGTTTCACCACCTGTCTCGCCGCCGGTTTCACCGCCAGTCTCGCCACCGGTTTCACCACCAGTTTCTTCGCCGCCAGTCTCACCACCAGTTGTTTCTTCTTCAACTTCAGGAGCAGTCAGAACACCGGAAATCTGGTGAACGATACCCATTTGCTCTGTAGCTGCATCAGCATCGGCATCAGCATCAGCATCAACGTCTGCATCTGCATCAACGTCTGCATCTGCATCTGCATCTGCATCTGCATCTGCATCAGCGTCTGCATCAGCAACGACAACATTCAGATCAGTACCGACAACTGCCACATCATTGACGGCAACGCCCTGGCCTTCAGTTGAGCTTGACAAAGTGACGCTCTCGCCTTCAAGCAGTGTTTCCTTCTCGACTGGCTCACCAGCAGCGGCTGTCAGATCTGCAACGATGGTTTCGGCAGTCAGTGTGCTTGCAGCAACGTGGTATCGCAGCACTTCTTCCAATCGGTCTGGATCAGCCAGCAGACCGTCAAGTACACCCTCTTCCAATGACGCAAATGCAGCATCGTCAGGAGCGAACATGGTGAGTCCCAGAGTGACATCATCCAGAGTGTTGGCCAAGTCGTTGGCAGCATCGATAGCTGTTTTCAACGTAAGGAACTGGCTGGAATTTGCAGCTGAATCAGCGATGTAGTCGTAAATTGAACCAGCGTCGTCAGCTACTGCTGGTGGTGAAACGTAACCGCCATCAGTATCGCCGTCGCTGTCGTCGTCGGAAGAACAGCCAGAAGCTACTGCCACGCTGGCAGCAACAAGACTCAGTGCAAAATATTTGTTGATCATTTGTGATCCTCGATTGAAAACATGAATGAATGACTGCCGAACACACCGCATAGTGTATCCGACAAAACTAACAACTGTTCAACGGTTGTTAAGCACCGTTGCAAAAACTACCTTGTATCAGGCGTAAATCAGGTATGTCCGCCGCCACGAACATGTTGTCCCCAGGCACCAAAGCCGTTTCATGCCTGCAGCATCAGAATATTCTGCATCAGGCAAGCTCTCTGTCACCGAACGAACGCGCATAGTACTGGACGCGCGCATTATTTCAACGAAACAGTTAACAACCACAGCACTGCCCCTAGTATCAAAATCAATTAAATTCTTCAAACCATTGATTACAGTGTGATTTTAGACAGGTTTACAGAGCATTGCAATTGCGATAACCAGAATTTCCAGTGCTCGAAAACTGTCTACCACCACGAATTTCAAAACTCGGGATACGGGGATAGACAGACTGTTCAGGACCACAGTGGCGCCAAACCGTCCGATATTGAAAGATACGTTGAATCAAGTCTGTGCATGGTTCGCAAAAGCCGAAGCAAAAAACCACAAACACAGGAGAAAAATCGCTCGACCCCAACTGGGCATACCCGAATAGCAGGTGAAAACACTACAATTGGTCGGGTCTGCAAAAAGAGTGGCCGTCCGTGGCCTCATATGGCTCCGTGCCTCAATACCACTTGGAGGAGGAATAACGAAAGTCACCACACTTTCGAGTCACTATTATACGAAACCGCCCCCCCTTTGATTGTGAAAGTAAAACAACTGTGTCGCGCCTCCAAATCAGCAATCATCGGTCGTTAGTGCAACATATAGCGCGATTCCGCGATCAGGCGAATACTGACAGGCATCGAGCTCTATTGGTCATCGAGAATCCACCAGACGGCTACCTGCAAACCCTGGCAACGGCGATCGACGCGCCATTTCTGGCGCCGGAAGACTCGGCTGACCGTGCCGATCGAATCACCGATATGCTCGGTCGGGAATTTGACATTCTGGTGCATGAAACTCCCGCTTCTGTCGATGCAGGGCTCCTGGCCGCTCTGACAGGCACGATCAGAGCCGGAGGAATATTGATACTGGGCCTGCGCGTTTCGTTGACAAGTGCTGTGCAGGTCCCAACCGCCAGACCGGAAAGTCGCTTCCAGCAACGTCTGGGCAGACTCCTGTTGCAATGCGAGCAAAAGCACCCGGGCAAGATCAGCGTGATCAGTCTGGCTGAGCTTGCCAACGAAGACGATCCTGCACCCGACTCACCTCTATCAAACATTGGCATAGTGCCGGCAGGAGACAACTTGCCGCACAAGTCAGCCGCTTGCGAGCAGGATGAACTGTTGCTCGCCGCAATTCGGCATCTGCAACGATACCCCGATGGCTGCCTGACGATTACCGGACGCAGAGGACGTGGCAAGTCTGCATTGCTGGGACGTATCGCCCATTGGCTGAGGCAACAGGGCATATCAGTGGCGATGACAGCTGCCAGGCGCAGCGCATTGCAGAGCGTGGAGAAACAGGGCGTAGTTATCCCTTTCCTCGCTGCATCAGAGGCCGTTGATTCCGGTTGTCGTGCACTTCTGATAGATGAGGCAGCCAGTCTGCCCATCGACACACTGACACGCTACCTTCAGCATCACGAACATGTCATTTACTGCACGACGATTGAAGGCTATGAACAGGCAGGGCGGGCTTTCGATATTCGTTTCGCCGAGGTACTCGATCAGCAGCCTCGTGAGGTGCTGGCACTTCATCCCCGTACAGCCTGGCGCTGGGCGTCAGGAGACCCGCTGGAGGAGTTCATTGACACACTTCTTCTGACACGGCATGCCGATACAGCGAAACACGACAGCAACCCTTGCGCTGCACGAAGCAGAGATCGAGTCGGCAAGCAGACAATCAGCGTAAAACCGGACCAACCCGATCTGCTGATACGTCGCATCGACAGAGATGAGCTGGTGCAGAACGAATCCCTGCTCACTGACGTTTTTTCCCTGCTCAGAGAGAGTCACTACCAGACCACGGCATCCGATATCTCGCATCTGCTTGACGGCCCGGATCTGCAGATCTGGGTGCTGGAAGAGCAGCAGGAAATCAGTGCTGCGCTGCTGCTGGCCATCGAAGGGAACATCGACGCCCGCCTGCACGAGGCTGTGCTCTGCAAACAGCGGCGATTGCCTCATCAACTGCTACCTCAGTTGCTGGCGCAGAGCGCCAACCGGACGGCACCGCTGAAGGCCTCCATGGGCAGAATCATTCGGATCGCCGTTTGCCCGCACCGACGCCGCCGGGGACTGGGATCCCGACTTTTACAGGAACTTGCTCGAACGATTGCCCTGCCCGTCGGCAGCCTGTCGGCCCTGGGAGCCAGCTTTGCCGGCGACTGTGACAAACTGGATTTCTGGAAAGCAAACGGATTCACCCACTTCCACACGGGCTTCAGACGCAATCCGCGCACGGGCACCCAGGCTGTTGCCGTTCTCAGAGCCTTCGACGCATCTGTGGATGAAGCCCTGCAGCGGGCCGCTCGCATTCATGATGACAACCGGGGATGGCTTGCAGGCACCACATTGAACACGGTCGAGGACCCTGTCGATGAGGAATTGTTGCACCGTTTTGCCAGCGCGCAACGCAGCCTCGCCGACACCTACGCAGCAATGTGCCGCCTCGCCTTGCAATATCCCATCAAGCTGAGCCCGACAGAGGGCACATCCAGACGTCAGCACGAAGCCGAGCTCAGGGCCAGTGCCGAACGATACCTGAAATCGGGTTCAACACTTGCGCAGCAGTAGCTGGCCGACGTCAGTACGGCCCAGCCTGAAGCCGGTCTCGCAATAATCCAGATAGTAGCGCCACATGCGCGCAAAGCGATCGTCGAAACCCAGCGCAGTCACCTCGGATATCACCTGATCGAAGCGTTCCCGCCAATGCAACAGTGTCTGTGCATAGCTCGTTCCGAACCAGTCGACTTCAACCAGCTCGAAACCTGATCCTTCAACCAGTCTTGTCAGGTGCTCCTTGGTTGGCAGCATGCCACCGGGAAATATATAACGTTGAATGAAGTCCGGACTGGCGCGATACTCATCGAAACGTTGCTCATCGATGGTTATCACCTGTAGCACTGCAGTCCCGCCCTGCTCCAGCAACTGACCCAGCTTGTCGAAATACGTATTCCAGTACTTCTCGCCGACCGCTTCGAACATTTCTATGGAAACGATGTGATCGTAGCTTCCCTCTACCGCCCGATAATCCTGGTAACGGAATTCCGTACTACCCTGCCTGCCTGACTCACTCTCGACATTGTTGAAATCCCTGGCGTATCGCAGCTGCTCCTGTGACAGTGAAATACCTTCTACCCGGCACTCGGCCTGCGTCGCCAGCTTGTGAGCCATGGCTCCCCAGCCGCAGCCGATCTCCAGCACCCGAGCACCGGGGGCTGGCTTCAGCGATTCGACCACCCTGGACAACTTGGCATCCTGAGCCTGCTCCAGTGATTCATCACCTTCGAAGACAGCCGATGAGTAGCTCATGGTCGGGTCCAGCCAGAGCTGATAGAAATCATTGCCCAAATCGTAGTGAAACTCGATATTGCGCTGACTGCCGCGCAGCGAGTTGCTGTTTCTGCCATGCCTCAAGGTGTTGAGCAAGCGCGCGTACCAGCTGCCAGTCGTCATGACAGCCACTTCCGGCTCGTTATTGAGAATCAGGGTAAACAGATTGCGCAGATTGTCCGATGACCAGTCGCCCTGCAGATAGCTTTCAGCAAAACCGTTCTCTCCCGACATCATCATCTGGCGAATGGGACGGTAGTTGTGCAAGGTCAGCTGTGCATTGCGAGACGGATCAATCGACTTCTTGCCATGTCGACTCAGATGGCCATCCGGCCACGTCAGGCTCAGCTGTCCATGAGTGATGCCATCGAGAAGGTGGTCAAAACGGCGACCAATGAGACGACCCAGTATCTGTTGATGCCACTGAGACGTCGGCAGCCCACGGCTTATTGTCTGGTTTTCCATATCTGACATGTCTTTTGTATGTATTCGGCTCGGTGTATTGGTCAAGCGGATGTCTTGGGCTGGTGCCTGAACCAGGGAACGCCCTTGCACCACAGCAGGAACGCTTCCCAGTGGATTCCGATGACGACCTTTGCACCCAACAGTGGATAGGCAAAAAAGTAACGTAGCAGCCTGCCGGCTGTGATGCGTTTTCGAAGAGCGACATAACTGGCCGTGATCAGTAGCCCCTGCTCGTCCGAGGCTCGGATCACGATGATCTGCCGTTCTTCAGGCAGATTGACTCTGAAGTCGTAATGCATGTCCATCCGGGCAAAAGGCGATACGAACAATTCCTTGTTGGCGTTCTGCTTGATCCACTGCGGCGTGTTTCCGTCTTGCAGTTCGACCGGCAGGACGTAGCAGTGTCGTTCGCCGAACGTATTGTGAACCTCGTGCACGATCGCAAAACAACGGCCCTGCCTGTCCAGGCAATAGAAAAGACTCAAGGGATTGAATGCATGCCCCAACACTCGGGGATAACAACTGAGCAGGATCTTTTCGGGCGTTTCCTGCACACCAGCGGACCGCAGACCATTCGTGACATGGGCCTTCAGAGAGTCCTGCTGTTGATCTCCAAAGTCGCTGTCATGGAACGAGAACAGGTTGAAGCGGTTGCGGGAAAACAGCCACAATTCACGATCCAACTGGTCGATCTCATCCAGATCGAGCAGCATGGAAAATACCGAATAGCGCAACCGATGCACTTTCGGTCGGCGTCGACAGTGAAAAACCTGTCCAGCGTAAAGACGACTGACGAGCGTCATGCAGCCACTTGCCTGGAAGGCGAGTCCGCCTGTGCAGATATAACGATGCGACCGGAAGGATTTGCAAGCGTCCAGGGGCGCTGCAAACCACCCAGCTGTTCGGCAACCGCCAGGCCGGACTGCACTGCATCTTCGTGGAACCCGGAGCCGAAATAGCTGCCGCAGTACCAGGTTCGGTTCTGCCCCTGCAACGACCAGAGCTCCTGCTGTGCCTGCCAGGTATCCGCGTTGAACAAGGGATGCTCATACGTATGCGAACGCAGAACACAGCCGGCCTCCGGCGCCTTGTCCGGATTGAGGGTTACCACGTATTGCGTCTTGCTATCCAGATTCTGCAAACGATTCATCCAGTAACTCAAGGACACCTGCTGGGACTCACCCGGGCCCTGTTCCACATAGTTCCAGCTGCACCAGGCTCGCTTGCGCTTCGGCAGATAACGAATATCGGTGTGCAAATAGGCCTGGTTGCTCTCGTATCGAAACGGGCTCAGCAAGGCGGTTTCTCTTGCTGAAGGTGCATCAAGGCAGGCCAGAGCCTGATCCGCATGCGTGGCCAGCACCAGCTCGTCGGCATGCACTGTACGGCCGTCCAGCGAGTGGACGACGACCCCATCGGCCCCGCGTTCGATTCCCTTGACATCGAAGCTGGTCAGAATGGAGTCTTGCCCGATGATGTCGGCTACCGCCCTGACATAGGACTGACTGCCTCCGGTAACGGTTCGCCACTGCGGCCGATTGCTGACCTGCAGCAACCCATGATTACTGCAGAAACGTATGAAGGATGCTGCCGGATACTCGAGCATCTGTTGCTTGGGTGTCGACCAGATGGCTGCACCGAATGGCAGCAGGTGATCTTCGATGAATTCTCGGGAGTAGCCGTTCTGACTCAGGTATTCCCCAAGAGTCATGCAGCCATCTGCGGGAATCTGGCCGGGAGCTTCTCGATAGAACCGCAACAGATCACGCAGCATGCGCCAGAAACGTGACTTCAACAGCAGTCCAGGCTGGGCCATCAATCCAAGTAGCGGTCCACCTGCGTATTCGAAGTTGCCGTTGTCGCGAGACACCGCAAATGACATGTCACTGTCTTCGGTTTCGACCTGCAAGGCATCGAACCACCGAGTCAGATTGGGATAACTGGGTTCGTTGTAGACAATGAAGCCGGTATCGATTCCCAACGCCTTGCCGCCCTGTGCCCCGCCAGGGACCGTTGCGGTATGCGCATGGCCACCAATCCGATCGTCCTTTTCCAGTAAGGTGACACGGTGTCGCTGTGACAATAACCAGGCAGCCGCCATTCCCGCTGCGCCGCTGCCAACGACGGCAATGTGCTTTTTGCTGTCTGGGACCATGCTCTTGAGTCTACTCTATAGTGGGTATATGAATGCACTGCTACGCATTATCGGGATATCAGGATCAGTAATCATGACCTGTCATCCTCTCGACGGTACAATCACCGAATGACCAAAATGGCAACTACCAGGCAAGACAAGCCCACAGAGGCATCCGCCGCTCTCAGAAAGCGCATGGGCGACAATCTGCAGGCCATCGGTCGAGATCGCGACGAAAACGCGTTTGCCGATTTCTACAACTATTACGCTGGGCGCGTCAAATCCTTCCTCATGGGCAAGGGTATGACCGAAGAGATTTCAGATGAGTTGATGCAGGAAATCATGCTCATCGTGTGGCGCCGTGCTGAAAGTTACGACCCGTCAAAGGCAGCAGCCAGCACCTGGCTGTTCACCATTGCACGAAATCGTCGCATCGACTACCTGCGCGGCAATTCTCGTATCGAGGTGGAGCTGGAAGATGAAATGCTCGATGTCGAGAACGATGAGTCAGAGACACAGGCCGGCTATGTCGATGCCGAGCAGGCTGCGGAGCGGCTGCACCGGGCTTTGGAGAAGCTGCCTCAGGAGCAACGTCAGGTGATGCACCTTTCCTATTTCCGGGGGCAATCACATGGAGATATCGCCGAATGGCTGGATTTGCCGATTGGAACGGTAAAATCACGAATCCGTTTGGCGATGCAGGCCGTAAGGTCAAGTCTGAAGGATGAAGACAAAGCTGCTCTACTCACTGAGTCCAGCGGCAGTCCCATCAACGATTGACCAACAGAGCCAGACAAGTTTGACATGAGCGTCTCCCACCACCTGACAGACGAAACAATACACGACTATGCGACGGGCAGCCTTACCATGCCCATGGAAACGCTGGTCGCCTGCCATCTCACGGTATGCCGGCAATGTCGTGCCCGTGCCCAAATGGCCGATGGCGTTGGCGGCGGGCTGTTCGACCGGCTGGAACCCACGCCCATAAAGGTATCGGCGCTGGAGCTGATATCGCGTTCTGGTGCGGCCGCAGAATCACCGGCGACTGATGCACAAGACAGCGTCTTGCAGACTTCCACGGCGAAAATGGGCTCGAAAGGCGCTGTAAAGGGCGTTCCTCGCCCACTTGGCCGGTTGCTGCCGGCACCTCTGGAACAGTTACGCTGGAGGCGTGTGGCGCCGGGAATCAAGCAGTTCAAACTGGACGATCAACATCGTCGGCATGGCGCCTTTCAGTTGTTGCATCTGGCACCCGGAGCAGTACTGAGCGAACATTCGCATCATGACCGCGAACTCACTTATCTGGTGCAAGGCTCCTATCGCGACAGCATTGGCAGATTTCAGGTGGGGGATATTGCCGATCTGGATGGCAGCATCGAACACCAGCCCGTGGTCGACAGTGAAGAGCCCTGCATCGCATTGATCGCCACTCAATCACCTGTTCGCTACTCGGGCGTGATAGGCAAGATCATGCAACCCTTCGTCGGTATCTGATTCGGAAAATGACAGCGCCCCGCTCGTCGGGGCGCGTTTCGTACAGTTGCCGCCTCGACCTCAAGCAGTCTTCAGAGCTGGTTCAGCCTGATCTCTGTAACTGCCGTCGAGCACGGCTTGCCACCAGTCGGAATTTGCCAGATACCAATCGAGTGTTCTGCGTATCCCGGTTTCGAAATTCACGGCAGGCTCATACCCCAGCTCATCCCTGATTTTTGCCGTATCGATGGCGTATCGGAAATCGTGTCCGGCACGGTCGGTTACGTAACTGATCAATGAATCACAGCGCTCACCGGTAGCTGCCGGACAAGCCGGGTAGTTCCCCGCCAGCGACTGATTTGCGGCGAAACGTTCGTCCATCAGCTCGCAGATGAGCTTGACGATATCGATGTTCGTCCACTCATTGACGCCACCGACGTTGTAGGTCTCCCCAACAACACCCTTGTTCAATACCAACTCGATGCCGCGCGCATGGTCTTCGACATACAGCCAATCGCGAATATTCTTGCCATCACCGTAGATTGGCAGTGACTTGCCATGCAGCAGGTTGATGATGATCAGCGGAATCAGCTTTTCCGGAAAATGGTAGGGGCCATAGTTGTTGGAACAATTGCTGGTGGTGACATTCAACCCGTACGTATGGTGATACGCACGAACCAGAAAGTCAGAGGACGCCTTGCTCGCCGAGTACGGAGAATTGGGCGCATAGGCAGTCGTTTCGGTAAAGGCAGGATCATCCGATGCCAGCGACCCATAGACTTCATCGGTAGAGACATGATGGAAGCGGTGATCGTCCACTGCGAGTCCCTCGACCTGCCAGACCTGTCTGGCTGCCTTGAGCAGACTGTGGGTACCCAGGATATTGGCCTCGATGAAGGCATCCGGACCTTCAATGGAGCGGTCAACATGACTTTCAGCCGCGAAGTGCACAATCGTGGATAGCTGCTGGTCACGCAGCAAGCCCTTGATCGTATCGGTATCGTTGATGTCGCATTCCACCAGTGAGCAACGTTCGGACAAGACACCTTCCAGGTTTGCCTTGTTCCCTGCATAGGTGAGCGCGTCAACGATCACGATGACATCTTCCGGATAGGTTTCAAGCCAGTACCGGACAAAGTTGGCGCCTATGAATCCGGCGGCGCCGGTTACCATCATACGTCTCATTTCAGCTCCTTGAGCATGGTTCGAAGATCGTTGCGCCAATGTTCCGCGCGCTGATCAAGTGCCTTCCAGGTCCGTGTCAGTTCCAGCACGCTGTAATGCGGACGCGCTGCTGGAGTCGGATATTGCTCGGTCGTCAGCGGGTTGACGACCACCGCTCGGTCTATCAGGCCAAGAGACCGGGCTTCTTCATGAATGGCGACGGCAAAATCATACCAGCTGGCCACCCCTGCCCCGGTCCAGTGCATGGTGCCGCTGGACCTGGTGATCGCGGCATGCCACAGCGCCCGGGCAAGCGAGTTGGCCCAGGTGGGTGAACCGACCTGATCGGCTATGACACCCACCTCACCACGCTCGTTCATGACGCGCAGCATGGTTTTGACAAAATTGTTTCCATGCGACGAATACACCCAGGCTGTCCGCAGGCACAGACTGGTATCCGGCATGAGACGACGCAATGCCTGCTCGCCAGCAAGCTTGGTCTTGCCATAGACGCTGACCGGTGCAACAGGCGCATCTTCTGCAAATGGCGAACCATCGCCCTGCCCGAACACGAAATCGGTCGACACGTGCAGCAGGTGTGCGCCGGTCGCGATTGATGCGCGCGCAAGGGATTCAACGGCATCGGCATTGACTGCCATGGCCTGCTCAGGTTCCGACTCGGCCTTGTCGACCGCCGTATAAGCCGCGGCATTGATGATCACATCCGGTTGCAACCTGGCAATGGCCAGCTGCACCGAGCGTTCATCAGTGATATCAAGTCGCTCGCCCAGGGTCAGAACCTCTACGTTCTCTGGAATGGAGCGTAGCAGCTCCCAGTGCAATTGGCCTCGACTGCTACCAGTAATGAACGCTTTCATATCGCAGCTACCCGGCAATCAGGCTGCCAGTCGCCGTGGGACATCTTCAATCTCGTCGCACTCGGCAAGCGGCAGGCCAGCGGCATCCTTCGGAGCCAGCATGGGCTCGGTACCTGCAACAAGCGGCCATTCGATACCAATTTCCGGATCGTTCCATATCAGGCTTCGTTCGAATTCAGGGTTGTAGTAATCCGTACACTTGTACTGAAAATCAGCCGACTCGGATACCACATAGAAACCATGGGCAAAGCCCTCCGGCACCCACAGTTGTCGTTTGTTGCTTTCTGACAGGGACACCCCTACCCACTGCCCGAACTGTGGCGAGGAACGACGCATGTCTACGGCAACATCAAACACCTCGCCGCGGGTTACACGCACCAGTTTACCCTGTGGATGCTTGACCTGGAAATGCAGACCTCTCAGCACACCCTGCGATGAACGACTGTGGTTATCCTGAACAAAATGTCCTGGCAAACCCGCCTTCTCGAAGGCTTGCCGGTTCCAGGACTCCAGAAAAAAACCTCTGTCGTCACCGAAAACACTTGGTTCCAGAATCTTGACAGCCTCCAGAGCTGTATCGATGATTTGCATACCAGTAATTGCGTTACCCATTTGGAACTCCTTACGAAGCACGAGGCGGGCCACTTCCACTGCCGGCAGATTGCCGGCAGTGATCATCCATCGCGCTCCGGCGTTCATCGAAATGATGAATGCCTGACTACCTGAGCGTCAGCGCATGCGCGCCCCGCTTGGGTCATAGGCTGCGCGAAGACTGGCAGCTGCATCAAAGCGCTGGCCCCCGACATCAATCTGCCATTGCTGGCCTGCCAGCCAGTCAGCGGTTATCGGCTCGATACTCTTGACGTAACCCAGACCGACAGAGCCACCCAGTGTATGACCATAGTTACCCGAGGTCAGATAACCTACGCACTCGCCGCCTGCCAGTATCGGTTCATGGTGATAGAACATCGGCTCGGGATCCTGCAGTACGAACTGCACCAGCCGCTTGTTCAGATGGGACTTGCTCTCCTTCTGCCGTGCAATCGCATCGTGACCGATAAAGGGAACGGACTTGTCCATCGCGCAGACAAATCCGACTCCGGCCTCCAGAGGGGTATCCTCGTCAGCGACATCGTGCCCGAAATGCAGAAACTTCTTTTCGATACGACAACTGTCAAGAGCGTGCAAACCTGCCAGCTTCAATCCATGTGCCTGACCGGCTTCCAGCAGGCGATCAAACGTGGGGATAGCCATTTCTGCAGGCAGGCACAGTTCCCAGCCCAGCTCACCGACAAACGATACCCGGGTGACTCGAATGGGTGCATAGCCGATCTCTCCCGGCACGCTGCGACCAAACGGAAAAGCCTCATTGGACAAGTCCATGCGCAGCAGTGGCTCAAGCATGGCTCGGCTGTTGGGCCCCATGACGCCGAACACCGCGTACTGACTGGTGACATCGGTGACCGTGCAGAAATCATCCGGCCCGATATGAGTTCTCAACCAGTGCAGGTCCTTGTGGGTGGTAGCCGCGCCACTGATGACCAGATATTCGTTCTCGGATTGACGCGTGACAGTCAGATCAGCTTCGATGCCGCCGCGTTCGTTCAACCAGTGCGTATAGATGATCCTGTCGGCCGAGACATCAATATCGGCCGTGCAGATCTTCTGTAGAACACGTGTGGCATCGCGCCCTTGTACAAGATACTTGGAGAAGCTGGACTGGTCATACAGTGCCACGCTCTCTCGAGTGGCCGCATGTTCGGCAGCGGAATGCTCGAACCAGTTCTGCCGTCCGAAGCTGTACTCGTACTTCGGCTCGACTCCAGCCGGAGCAAACCAGTTGGCTCGCTCCCAGCCTGCCACCTGGCCAAAGCAGGCATTGTGTTCCTGCAGACGCTGATGAATGGGAGACAGACGAACGTTGCGACCGGTTTCGAACTGGCGGAACGGATAGTGGTTGGCGTAGAGAAGACCGAGCGATTCTTCGGCACGTTCCGCAGCGAAAGCCTGGGTACCCATGAACGGGTACATGCGGCGAATATCATTGCCCCACAGATCCAGCGGGCAATAACCATTGTGCATCCACTCCGCGCAGACCTTGCCCAACCCACCGGAACTCTGAATGCCCACCGAGTTGAGCCCGGCCGCCACGAAATAACCCCGAACCTCCGGTGCCTCGCCCACGTGAAACTGATCATCCGGTGTAAAGGACTCTGGCCCGCAGAAAAAGCTGCGCCACCCCACGTCTGCCAGCATGGGAACGCGAACCATCGCGTCTTCCAGAACCGGCATCAGCTGCTCTTCCATATGACCGGGAAGCTCATCGAAACTGAAGTCGTCAGGAATGCCCAACTGCCCCCAGGCAACCGCTTTCTTTTCGAACGCCCCTACCAGCAAGCCACCGGCATCCTCCTTGATGTAGACACATTTGTCATGGTCTCGAAGTATGGGGAGATTCGGCGTCACCAACTCATGTTTTTCGGTAACCGCGTAGTAGTGTTCGCAGGCGTGCAAGGGAATATTCACTCCGCTTTTCTGCCCGAGTTCGCGGGCCCACATGCCACCGCAGTTGACGACAAAATCGGTAGCAATGGTGCCCTGCTCGGTACGCACCCCGGTGACCTTGCCATTGTCGATCAGGACTTCCTCGACCCGGATGCCTTCCAGACACTGTGCTCCGTGCAAGCGTGCCCCCTTGATGAACGCGGTCGTAATCTCTATAGGATTACCTTTACCATCATGCTCCACAAAGGTGCCACCAATCAGGCTGTCAGTGTCGATCAGGGGAAACAGGGCCTTCACCTCGTCGGGCGTCACCGTGTCGACTCGCGTAACGCCGAAAGCGTTGTTCATCGCAGCCACTCGTCGGAGCTCCTCCCAACGATCCTTGCTGTGTGCGATGCTCAGACTGCCTACCTGACGAAAACCCGTGGACTGACCGGTTTCCTGTTCCAGATCGTGCAGAAGGCGCATGGAGTATTCGGTAAGGCGGGCATGACTTTCGTTCGCCCGTACGGTGCCGATCAGGCCTGCCGCGTGCCAGGTGGTGCCGCAGGCAAACTGCTTGCGCTCGAGTAGAACGACATCCTGCCAGCCCAGCTTGGCGAGGTGATACGCGACACTGGCCCCGGTCACGCCCCCACCGATGATAACGGCGCTAGCCTTGCTTGGCAGAGAATCTGTCACGGTGAGGTACCTCGATTGGGTGAATGGTTGTCATACGACAACTATCACTTGTATCAGAGTTACCCGCAAGCCTCGACCGACAGAACGGCACAGGCAATGGGTCCAGTCAGCGGCTGTTATCCAGATGCCTGATCATCGGACAGATGACTCTGAACACCTGTGTGAAATCCGAAGGACTTTGCTGCATCCACAGATCCAGCTCCTGCAGGCTGACCCAGCGGCCATCCTCTATCTCTTCTTCCTGAAGTACCAGCGTCTGATCGGAGAAGACGGCATAGACTTCAGTGAATTCAAAGCCATTGCGTTCGTGCGGCCGAAGTTGGCCGACCGACTGCAGACTATCAGCACCTACCCTGACACCCAGCTCTTCATGTAACTCACGAACGGCACAGGCCTCGTAGGACTCGCCACTGTCAACATGACCAGCGGCGCTGGTATCCCACAAGCCGGCAGCCATGTCCTTGAAGCGACTGCGCAACTGCACGAAAATCTGCCCGCTCGAATTGAACAGGGCAATATGTGCCGAGCGATGCAGATGCCCCTCGCGATGTATTCGATCGCGTGGGGCACGGCCAATCACCGTGTCTGTCTCGTCTACGATGTCCAACCATTCCGTCATGGCAACACGTCAGTAATCAAGGCAGTCACCGACATTTCTCAATCGCCGGACCGCAACAGTCGCTGAAGCTTGCGAACATGCTTCTGCAACTCGGCATCGTCATTGAGGCGATCACGGAAGTAACGTTGATTACGACTCATGGTAGTGAGGTCGCGATTGAAACGTTCTGCCATTGCCGTCAGGCTGGCCACTTCCAGCTCCATCGCAAGATAGGTAATGGTCTGCCGGATCCGGCTTTCATGTCGAGCGCGGCTCTCGCTCTTCAGCTGTGCCTCCTTGACGTCCTCTTCCTTGCAGACCCGCTTCACCAGCTGGTTGAGCGTCATGATGGGTGGCTTGACCTTGACCGGCTTCAGAGCCTTCTTGGCGAATTTGGCATTGCCAAGCAGACGTCCACCATCCGTACCACGCATCAGATCGACTCGTTCACCTTCGTCCCGACCGGCATCAACGAATTTTGCAAATGCCTTGCGTGAAGCCTTGTCGGTCTTGCCGAATGTGGACAGCACTGTGGATGTCGTCAACCAGGGCGGCTGCTTGTCCGCATCCATATAGGCCTGGTAACTGGTCCACTTGGCCGCGTCTGCCGACTTCGCCTTGGCATTGCGAACAGGATTGTTGTGAATGTAACGCACAAGATCGTTGAGGTATTCATCGGGATCGATGAGGATCGCCTTGTAGCGCCCTTGAAAAAGAGCCCCTTCACGCTTGTGGTGCTTGTTGAAATATCGGGTATATCGGAAAGACAGGTTCTGCATCACCTTCGACAGAGGTGCATCACCTACCTGAATTGCCATCTGCACATGGTTCCTTGCCCAGCAGTAAGCGTGCAAGGTGTGCCCGAAGCGCTGAGCTCCTTCTTCCACCAGTGATTCCCACGCTCGGCGATCAGCAACTGTCTTGAATATCGGTTGCTGGTCAAGCCCTGTGAGAGTCACATGGTAGACGGCTCCTGAGAAATGAATCCTGGGTTTTCTGGCCATTGTCAATTGAAGTTATGATTTAACGTGCGAGCGATGACACGGGTGCCAATTCAACTACCTTATGACACTCGCGATTCCTTGAGACATGAAACGAAAATACTCTTCAGGGCCATCAATTGTATTTCGAATATGTGTCATACATTGTATCCGGCAAATTTTTCCATACTGCCAAATGCATCTTGCGTTCAGACCCTGTAGAAAAACTGTACCTTGTAAAGTACGCTCGTTGAGCGCCAATGTCTTACACTATGATGTCACTGTTGGCATATTCAAGCTGACACGGTAATTGTCACCTGCAATTGACACTGCCTCGACAGCCTGACTCTACCTGAAAACAACACCATGACCGGGACTGACATTTTCGATCCTGGCAGGAGCAACACCTTGAGCGTCTGGCTAGAACGACGATCAGAATACCAGAGCCATCCGGGGCGCGGATTCAATAGTACCCGAGAAGATAGCCAGTATCAGCGTGATCGCGCCCGAATCATCCACAGCGCATCTTTCCGCAGCCTGCAGTCCAAGACTCAGGTGCTGGGCCTGGGTGAAAGCGACTTCTATCGCACCCGCCTCACCCACTCTCTGGAAGTGGCACAAGTCGGTTCCGGCATTTGCGAATGGCTGCGCGATCAACCGGAAAACGCCGACTACGAGCCTTTGATACCTTCGTTCAGCCTCATCGAAGCCATCTGTCTCGCCCACGACATCGGACACTCGCCATTCGGTCATGGTGGCGAAGTTGCCATGAACACCATGATGCGTGACCACGGCGGCTTCGAGGCCAATGGTCAGACTTTGCGTATTCTGGCTCGGCTGGGAGAGTATTCACCTGATTCCGGACTCGATCTGACTCGCAGGGCGATGCTGGGGACAATCAAATACCCCACGACTTATTCCAGGGTCTGCAACTACGTCCCCGTAGCACAGGACAACCCTCTGAACATCGACCAATGGGCTCCCCCGAAGTGCATCTACGACTCTGAACGCGATGTTCTCGACTGGCTGTTGGAGCCCTTTTCGCCCACTGATCGCGACAGATTTCTGACGACCGAGTCATCTCCGCTCGGTCATGGCCGCACACTCTACAAGTCTCTGGATACCAGCATCATGGAGCTGGCGGACGACATAGCCTATGGCGTTCATGATCTCGAAGATGCACTGGCTCTGGGCCTGGTCGATCGCGACGTCTGGATGGAACAGGTCTCGGCAAAACTGCTCGAATGGCCGGAGAATCCCATCAACAGGCATATGGAAGAATTCAACCGCCTGCTGTTCAGCGCCTCTGCCAAGGATCGCAAACATGCCATCAGCCGGTTCGTGGGTTACCTCATCCGCAGCATTGTCATCAATGAGCAAGACGCCTTCGACGCCCCTTTGCTGAGATTACAAACGGTCATGGAACCACTGGCCTACAGAATTCTCAGGCTCATAAAGGATTTCGTCATGAGTCATGTGATATTCCGTCCCGAATTGCAAATGCTGCAATACAAGGGGCAGCGAGTCGTCATCCGCCTGTTCGAGATATTTGCTGCCAACCCACAACGACTGTTGCCGATTCCGGTATTTGCCCAATACGAGCAGGTTGGTCTGCGGGCCATCGCCGATTATCTGTCCAGCATGACCGATGTATCAGCCGGCAAGCTCTACCACAAGTTGCTCAGCCCGACCTCGGGATCGATATTCGACAGGCCATGATCCGCCAGTAGCGGATCACGGCCTGACAGCCTAGAGCAGTACCTGCTCCACCCCTCCCTGATTGGCACGATCGACGAAATCATTGGCCCAGTTTTCACCAAACAGGCCTTTGGCCAACTCGACCACGATGTAATCGGTATCCATTCCGGTTTCGTCGCGGTAGCGGCTCAGGCCCTGCACACAGGCCGGACATGAGGTCATCATCTTGACGTCATGCTTGGTCTCCCCCTTGCTGACACCATTGGCTTCCAGATTGGCCACCAGCTCGGTTGCCTTGCGCTGACGCACCTGAGAGGCGATATCCGGCCGCGCCACCGCAAAGGTACCTGCTTCCCCGCAACATCTGTCAGACAGCGTAACCGGCTTGCCAAGCAGCGCCTCGGTCACTTTCAACGGCTGGTAGGTCTTCATCGGGCTGTGACAGGGGTCGTGATAGACATAGTGCTCACCACTCACCCCGTCCAGCGAGTACTGTTTTTCCATCAGATACTCGTGAATATCCAGCAAGCGGCAACCCGGGAATATCTTCTCGAACTCATACTTCAGCAATTGGTCCATACAGGTTCCGCAGGACACGATCACGGTCTTGATATCCAGATAGTTCAGCGTATTGGCAACCCGATGAAACAACACCCGGTTTTCGGTGGTGATCTGTTTGCCCTTGTCCACATCTCCGGTGGAGGTCTGTGGATATCCACAACACAGATACCCCGGTGGCAGAACGGTCTTGCTGCCTGTGTCGTACAACATGGCAAGTGTGGCCAGTCCCACCTGACTGAACAGACGCTCCGAGCCGCATCCCGGAAAGTAGAACACGGCATCACTGTCATCCGTCGCCTTCTCGGGGTTGCGGATGATCGGCACATAGTCGCGATTCTCGATACCCAGCAGGGCTCGAGTTGTCTTTGCAGGCAGCATCTTGCGGTTCGGCAGCTTGCGATTGACGAAGTGCACGACCTGCTCTATCGGCTTGGCCGGCTCACTGGTATTGGGTGGCTGCTGACGACTGTGACGGACAGCCGGCAGCTTGCCCAGCACCGCACTGGCCGCACGTTGCGCCTGAAACCCCCATTCGGCCATGCCTTTGCGCATGATCTTGATGGTAGCCGGGTCCTTCGCATTGAGAAATGCCATGGACACCTGGGTACCCAGACTGAAGTTCTTCTGGCCACGGTCTTTCAGGATCTTGCGCATGGTGATGGACACATCACCGAAGTCGATATCGACTGGACAAGGCGCCAGGCACTTGTGGCAGACCGTGCAGTGGTCAGCTATGTTGTTCATCTCGTCGAAGTGCCTGATGGACAGGCCCCGGCGAGTCTGCTCCTCATAGAGAAACGCTTCGATGATCAGACCCGTACCCAGCACCTTGTTGCGAGGCGAGTACAGCAGATTGGCACCCGGCGCATGCGTGGTACACACAGGCTTGCATTTACCGCATCGCAGACAGTCCTTGATACTGTCATTGAGCGCCCCGAGCTCACTCTGTTCGAGAATCAGCGCTTCCTGCTGTACCAGTCGCAAGGACGGCGTATAGGCATTATCCAGATTGGAGCCGGGCATCAGCTTGCCCTTGTTGAAATGCCCCTCGGGATCCACTGCCTGCTTGTAGTCGGCAAAGGCGTTGACCACGCTCTCGTCCATGTACTGCATCTTGGTCAGACCGATACCGTGCTCACCCGATATCACCCCATCGAGCAGACGTGCCAGGTCCATGACCCGGTCAACGATGCCTTCAGCCTGGCGCATCATCGTGTAGTCGTTGGAATTGACCGGAATATTGGTATGAATATTTCCGTCGCCCGCGTGCATATGCAATGCGGCGAACAGGCGCTGCGGCCGCCATTGCCCATGAATCTCGTCGATTTTCTTAAGCAGGCGAACATAGCGCGTGCCCGAGAAGCGATCCTTCAGCGGTTTTTCAACCGACGCGCGATAGGAAATCTCATCCTCGCGTCCCAGCAAGGCCTTGACACACTCGTCCTGCTCTACCGGTTCACGTCGGTCGCGCAGTGCCTGGATGAATTGATGTTCCGAATGCTGCAGCTGATCATAGAGCGCCGCCCACTTGTCGTAGACCTTGTCCAGCATGGCAGCGCCCGCTGCCAGACTGCCATGCACGATCGCACTACCCTCTTCGGAATCATCGGCCGGGCTCGCCACCAGAGCACGCGACTCATCCGATTTCAGAAGGCGCCTGACCTCATCGAGCATGCGTAACTTGTTGCTCAGTGAATGCTCGATATTGATACGCTCGATGCCTTCGCTGTAGTCGGCAAGCCGCGGCAGCGGGATGACCACGTCCTCATTGATCTTGAAGGCATTGGTGTGCGCTGCAATGGCTGCGGTGCGTGAACGCGCTGCCCAGAACTGCTTGCGAGCTTCTGCACTGATGGCTATGAAGCCTTCGGCCCCACGCTTGTTGACCAGCTGCACCACGCCGGAGGCGACCTTGCCCAGCAGGTTCTCGTCGTCGCTGACGATATCGGCCATCAGCAACATCCGTGGCAACTCCCCACGAGCAGCCTTGGCGCTGTATTTGACCGCCTTGATATAGCGGTCATCCAGATGCTCGAGACCGGCCAGCTGGATGCCGTCAGTGGCATCGATGAAGTCCTTGACCTCGGTAATTCCCAGAACGGCCTGTCTCAGGTCTCGTCCATAGAACTCCATGCAGACGGTCCGTACATGTTCCGGCATGCGATGCAGGATGAAGACAGCGGAGGTAATGAGACCATCACACCCTTCCTTCTGCACGCCCGGCAGCCCCCCGAGAAACTTGTCGGTGACATCCTTGCCCAGGCCCTGCTGTCGAAGACTGGCACCCGGTGCATCGATGACCCAGGGCTCACCAATGACTTCATTGGTATCGGCATCACGTCGAGTCACGCGAAACTGCACGACGGGCTGCACGTGAATCTTGCCCAGATTGTGCGCAAGCCGCTCGATGTCCAGCCAATGCCCGTCTGGATCAACCATGCGCCAGGAAAGCAGATTGTCGAGGGTTGTACCCCACAACACGGCCTTCTTGCCACCGGCGTTCATCGCGATGTTGCCACCAATGGTGGAGGCATCCTGCGAGGTCGGGTCGACTGCAAAGGCCAGGCCCATGGCTTGCGCATCTTCGCTGACGCGACGCGTGACCACGCCGGCTTCGACACGAATCGTGTGTATCTGCCGCTCCGGCATATCCTGCTCGGCCGGCAATTTGATCGCCTGCACAGCCCCGCGTGCGTCCAGCTTTTCCAGATTGATGACAGCCGTGCGAGCGTGCAACGGAATTGCACCACCCGTGTAACCGGTGCCACCGCCTCTGGGAATCATGGTCAAGGACAGAGCAATGCACTGCTTGATGATGCCGGGCAATTCCGCCTCGCTATCCGGCGTCAGTACGACGAACGGCAGCTCTACGCGCCAGTCGGTCGCATCGGTGACGTGAGAAACACGTGACAAGCCGTCAAAGCGAACATTGTCAGCGTGCGTGACGCCGCGCATCTGTTGCAGCGTGCGCTTGCGCAGTGCCTGCATTTCGGTCAGCCGCTGCTGGAAAGATCCTATTGCATCGCTTGCCAGACGGATAAGCTCTTCGACTCGTGTGTCGTCGCCGGCACGCTCGACGATCTGTGCCACACGATGCCGCAATGCTTCGACCAGCGAATTTCGTCGCTTGCGATTACTCAGCAAGTCTTCCTGGATGAAGGGATTCCGGTCGATGACCCAGATATCACCCAGTACCTCGAACAGCATGCGCGCCGACTGCCCGGTTTGCCTTTCACTGCGCAGGGACTGGATCAGTTTCCAGCCGCTTTCGCCCAGATAACGCAGCGCTATCTCTCGATCGGAGAACGAGGTGTAGTTATAAGGAATCTCCCGCAACTGGCTGGCGGGCAGTTCGATCGGATCTTTGACCAATGGTGCATTCATGACGTCGACAGTACACTCAATGACGCTTTGCGATAAGCAGGTTTAGACAATAAATCATGTTACGAATCGATAGGCATTACGGACCGGCGATTCGCAGAAACAAAAAAGCCCCGACTCGCGGGGCTTCTTTTGCAATAGCTTGACGAAGCTGCCGAAGCAGCTCCGGGAAGTTCTTATCGCTTGGAGTACTGAGTCGCTTTACGCGCCTTGCGAAGACCGACCTTCTTACGCTCGACTTCACGAGCATCACGAGTCAGGAATCCAGCACCGCGCAGAGTGACACGCAGAGTCTCGTCGTATGACAGCAACGCACGGGAGATACCCAGACGAATGGCACCGGCTTGACCACTACCACCACCACCTTTGACAGTGATGTTGAAGTCGAAGTTACCCAGCGTATCAGTACGCTCGAGTGGCTGGCGAATGACCATGTGAGCAGTCTTTCGACCGAAGTACTCGTCAAGCGGCTTGTCGTTGACGGTGATCTTGCCACTGCCTGAGTTCATGAAGACTCGAGCGGTAGAAGACTTTCGACGGCCAGTGCCGTAATACTGTTGAGCTGCCATACTTATTTCAGTTCCAGGAGCTGGGGCTGTTGAGCCTGGTGTGTGTGCTTGTCGTCCGCGAACACACGCAACTTGCCGTACATGGCACGTCCCAGAGGATTCTTTGGAAGCATTCCCTTTACGGCCAGTTCGATGATTCGCTCTGGATGAGTTTGCTGCAACTTCTCGAAGTTTGTAGTCTTCAGGTTGCCGATGTAACCAGTGTGGTGACGGTACAACTTGTTCTTGGCCTTGTTGCCAGTCACTTCCACTTTGGAAGCGTTGATGACAACCATATAATCACCCGTGTCCACATGGGGGGTGTAGATGGCCTTGTGCTTGCCACGCAGACGGCGGGCACATTCTGTTGCTACGTTACCGAGCGTCTTGCCTTCAGCATCGATAACGAACCAATCACGTTTAACCTCTGCAGGTTTTGCGCTGACGGTAGTCTTGTTCACGTATATATCTCGGTAGGGCACTGTCGAAACTAAGCCCACAATTGTAAAGGAGGTTTGCATGAATCTCAACCATCAGGAGAACATTTCCTGTGCTGATGCGAACCCTGTAACAGAGTACTGGCCCACATTTTCATGAATCAGGCATTGACACGCAAAGAGCCAGTGCGGCCAGCCAGGGCCACACTGTAAACCATCCCGGGGAGTTGATGGAGGAGAAAACGTCACTTGCGTGAAGTTCCGGCTGCAATCGACAGGCCAGGTTTTGCTTCCCCACCCCTGACATTGCACCGATCCTGCACCCGTAATTTGTACAAAAAACACTGAATTCTTATCCGGACTTCGGATATCAGCGGCAGAACAACGCCAGTACTACAGTCCCTTCTTGACACGAAACCTGCCGATCTGCGAGCTCATCCGGGCCGACAAGGCTGCGGAGAGTCGCGGTTGTAACACTACAATACCTGCCAGCTAACACGTAGCCATCCGGTTGTGCGAGACGCAGCACTGCCAGTCAGGCCTGCTCATCCACTGAACATCCGGCGCACAGGAAACCAACTCGACTACCGGCAGGCGGCAGTACACGACCTACCGGCCAAAGCAGCTTGCGAGCCCTCAGCTTTCGATGATTTCCCACGTATAGGTAATGGTCGCGCTCTTCTCGAGCATCTTGGTCGCCGAGCAGTACTTCTCTGCAGAGAGAGTCACTGCGCGCTCTACATGCTTGGCGCTCAAATCCTTCCCCCAGACCTTGAAATGGGCCTTTATGTCGGTAAACACCTGCGGAATGTCCTCTGCCCGCTCCGCATCAAGAGCCACTTCCACGTCAATGACGTTCTGGCGAGACTTTTGCAACATCAGCACAACATCGAAAGCAGTGCAACCACCCAGACCGATAAGGAGCATTTCCATGGGACGAACGCCCAGATTACGGCCGCCGTGTTCAGGAGAGCCATCCATGACCACTGAGTGGCCACTACCGGACTCACCAACAAAGCTCATATGATCAAGCCATTTTACTCGTGCGTGCAACGTTACTCGTCCTCGTGTCCTGAATCGGCCACGCGCGGTGGTGTCGATTTCATTGAAGAATTTAAAAATACCGCCGATCAATGTTTGACGTTAGACAAAAACAGCCTGGAGGGTCAATACAGACCCATCAGGTTCTTGCGCAAACCTTGAGTACGGAGAATCACAAAATGCTGGCGCCACGTATTGCACCGCCGCCTGTCGAATGGTTGGACATGTTCCTTAGAAGTAGCCACCGACGACAGTACCCGGCAAAAACCACCATCATCCATCACGGCGACGTCCCCGAGACGTTGTACTACATTGTTGATGGTTCTGTCAGCGTTGTCATCGAAGACGACGACGGTCGAGAGATTGTACTGGCCTATCTCAGCGCTGGCGACTTTTTCGGCGAGATGGGACTGTTCGATGAAGCTGCCGGACGCAGCGCCCTGGTCGTAGCCAGAGTCAAGTGCGAACTGGCTGAAATGAATTACGACCAGTTTCGACGTCTGGCTGCAGATCAACCTGATCTGATCTATGCCCTGACGACACAGATGGCAGCACGCCTGCGAAAGACCAGCATCAAGGTACGAGATCTGGCATTTCTGGACGTCACCGGACGTGTCGCCTCTACATTGCTGGACCTGGCCAGAATGCCGGATGCCATCACCCACCCTGACGGCATGCAGATTCGCATCACTCGCCAGGAAATTGCCCGCATCGTCGGTTGCTCACGCGAGATGGTCGGCAGGGTATTGAAGGAACTGGAAGATCGAGGTCTTATCCACGCACGTGGCAAAACCATGGTCATCTACGGGACACGTTGAGTGAAGAGGCATTCGACTGGTCAAACATCAGACAATGTCTCTCTGTTCTCCACGACTCGACATCAGGGCATTAGTCCATTGCGCAGCTTGCAGACGACGACTACCAGAGTAGTCCTGTCGACCGGAAAGCCGGAACCCTGAATTGGAGTTCCGGCTTTCAGGCACCCTGCACGGCCCGGCTCAGAGCTTTCCAGCAACCTCCTGCCCAGTGACAGCCCTGCAATCTGCAGCGCACGCTAGCCGGCAAACATCTGTTGAAGTGCCAGACCCGGGTCCGGCGCACGCATGAAGGCCTCGCCCACCAGAAAGGTGTGCACGCCCGCTTTGCGCATACGTTGCACATCACCGGTATTCATGATTCCGCTCTCGGTGACGACATGCGTTTGCGCAGGAATTTCCGCCAACAGCGATTCCGTCGTCTCCAGCGATACATCAAAGCTTCGCAGGTCTCGATTGTTGATACCCAACAGCATCGGCGAGAGCTTCAGACTACGTTGCAACTCGACGGCATCATGGACTTCGACCAGTACATCCATGCCAAGATCGACGGCCTGACGATACAGATCTGACAATGATCGATCATCCAGCGCCGCTGCAATCAACAGAATACAGTCGGCTCCGATGGCCCTTGCCTCGGCGACCTGGTAGGCATCGACGATGAAATCCTTGCGGATGACAGGCAAGCTACAAGCTGCTCTGGCCTCTCGCAATGCCGTTTCACTGCCTTGAAAGAAATCGGCATCGGTCAGGACTGACAGGCAAGCCGCCCCGCCCGCTTCGTAGCTGGCAGCAATACTGGCCGGATCGAACGGATCTCTCAGAACGCCCTTGCTGGGCGAGGCCTTCTTGACCTCGGCAATCACGGCAGCCTGCCCCTGTTCGACCTTGCTGTTCAGCGCCTGCACGAACCCACGACAATCCCCGACCTGCTCGGCCTGCGTGATGAGGGCGTGCATCGGAGTACTGCGCTGCCTGTCAGCGATTTCCTCATGCTTCCGGGCAATGATCCGCTTGAGAATATCCGGCACATCCAGTTTGGTGTTCATCTTCGCTATCGCTCCTGCAGATCAGGCTGGATCAAATGACTGGGAAACGGAGATCAGCTGAGCGAGCTTGCGGGCAGCTGCACCGTTGACGATGACCTCGTCTGCCAGAGCAACGCCATCTCCAATCGACTCGGCAATACCGGCAACACACAGCGCGGCTCCCGCATTGAGAACGACAATATCGCGAGCGGGACCGGCCTCGTTGGCCAGCACACTCTTGATCATCTTCAGACTCTCGGCGGCACCCTTGACTCGGATGCTGTCCAGCGGTGAGACCTCGATACCGAACTGCGACGGCTCGATCACGTATTCGCTCACCTTGCCATCCTTCAGTTCAGCCACCTGAGTGGGCCCGCTGATGCTGATCTCATCCATGCCATCGTGCCCGTGGACCACGATGACATGATCACTGCCCAGCTTCTCGAGTACCTCGGCTACCGGCCTGACCCAGTGTTTGCTGTAGACGCCCAGCAACTGACTCCGCGCACCGGCGGGATTGGTCAGAGGACCCAACAGGTTGAAGATGGTACGGACCCCCATCTCTCGTCGCGGCCCGATAGCGTGCTTCATGGCACTGTGATGACGTGGTGCAAACATGAACCCCAACTGCAGCTCGTCGACGCAGTGCGCCACCTGCTCGGGCGTCAGGTCGATATTGACCCCCGCCTCTTCCAGCAGGTCTGCCGCGCCGGACTTGCTGGACACCGAGCGACTGCCGTGTTTAGCAACTCTGGCACCTGCGGCGGCCGCCACGATGGCGCTACAGGTGGAGACATTGAAGGTGCTGGTGGAGTCCCCGCCGGTACCGACGATATCGATGGCGTCGGCATGTTCCAGCGAAACCCCGGACGCCAGTGTACGCATGACCTTGGCTGCTGCCGCAACCTCATCCACTGTTTCACCCTTCATGCGCAGGGCTATCAGGAAACCGCCGATCTGCGCAGGCGTGGCCTCACCGGTCATGACTTGCCGCATGACCGATTCCATATCGGCCGCCTGCAGATCCTTTCGTTCAATCAACAGCTCGAGTGCCTGCTGGATATTCATGTTCGCTCAACCTGTGTTCAGGGCAGGAGACCTGCTCGTTTGAAGAAACTGCCCAGCATATCGTGGCCATGTTCGCTACTGATCGACTCCGGGTGAAACTGCACACCCTCGAGAAGATAGTCCCGATGACGTACCCCCATGATTTCCTCACGGGAGCCATCGGCATTCTGTGTCCAGGCCGTCACTTCCAGCTCTTTCGGCAAGGTGTCGGCATCGATGACCAGAGAGTGATAGCGAGTGACCGTAACCGGATTCGGCAGGCCTTCGAACACACCGGTATTGTTGTGATAAACCGGTGACAGCTTGCCATGCATGATCTGCTTCGCCAGCACGATCGAGCCACCAAAATGCTGACCGATACTCTGATGTCCGAGACAGACCCCCAGTATGGGTATCTCCCCCGCAAAGCGATCCAGTACCGGCAGGGATATTCCCGCACTCTCCGGTCGACCCGGGCCGGGTGAGATCATGATGGCCGTCGGCTGCATCTCGGCCAGTTCATCGCAGCTGATGACATCATTGCGAAATACGCGAACCTCACAGCCGAGCTCGGCCGAGTACTGCACCAGATTCCAGGTGAAGGAGTCGTAGTTGTCGATTACCGCCAGCATGCTCATTCATCACCCCCGGCTGGCAGTTCATCAAACAGATCGGGACGTGAGTCCAGCCCTGCCTCTGCCATGGTGACCGCTCTGAAAATGGCACGCGCCTTGGAATGCGTTTCCTGCCATTCGCTCTCGGGATCCGAGTCGTACACGATTCCGGCACCGGCCTGCACATTCAGGGTGCCATCCTTGATGACCGCGGTGCGAATGGCGATGGCCGTATCCATATTGCCGTTCCAGGACAGATAGCCGACCGCACCGGAATAGACGCCTCGCTTGACAGGTTCGAGCTCCTGGATGATTTCCATGGCCCGCACCTTCGGGGCCCCTGAGAGCGTTCCCGCCGGAAAAGTGGCTTTCAGAACATCCATGGGGCTCATGTCGTCCTTCAGCTTGCCAATGACATTGGACACGATATGCATGACATGGGAGTAGCGTTCGATGCTGAACTTGTCGGTCACTTCCACCGTACCCGTCGTGGCGATACGCCCGATATCGTTTCGTCCCAGATCGATCAGCATCAGATGCTCGGCCAGCTCCTTGGGATCGGCCAGCAGGGATTCCTCATTGGCCTGATCCTGAGCCTCGTCGGCTCCACGTGGCCGTGTTCCTGCCAGCGGTCGCACCGTCACTTCGGAATCTTCCAGCCTCACCAGGATTTCCGGGGAGGCACCCACCACATGATGGTCACCCAGATCCAGATAGAACATGTACGGCGACGGGTTCAGCGTGCGCAAGGAACGATACAGGTCCAGAGGTGGCGCTGCGAATGGAACGGACAGACGCTGCGACAGGACCACCTGCATGCACTCGCCTTGAGTGATGTAGTCGATGATCTTTGCCACGGCCGCCTTGTAGCCTGACTCGGTGAAACCACTTTCGAAGTCTGCTTCCGCCACTCTGGAAATGGTGTGGCTGCTTTTCTGAACTGGCAGAGGCTGGCGGATCTGGTCATGCAGCTCGGCCACTCGCCTGATGCCTGCAAGCCTGGCATCGTCACGCTCCGGATCGACCAGTACGATGATGGTCAGCTTGCCGCTGAGGTTGTCGAACACCACCAGCTCATCGGTCACCATGAGCAGGATATCGGGATTGCCGATGGGATCCGGATGCGGGTTCTCACCCAGACGGGGCTCGATGTAACGTACGGTGTCGTAGCCGAAATAGCCGACGAGACCGCCCGTGATACGCGGTAATCCGGCGATATCGGGTACTCGAAATTGTGACTGGTACTCTTCTATCCAGTCCAGCGGCTCCGCCACTTCCTGCGGCGCCGATTCGACCCCTTCATTCTCGATGGTGATCTGCTTGCCCCGGACGCGCACGATCGTCTTGGCCGGGAGCCCGATGATCGAGTAACGCCCCCACTTCTCGCCCCCCTGCACCGACTCGAACAGGAAGGTATAGGGCTGGTCGGCCAGCTTCATGAAGGTAGAGAGAGGGTTGTCCAGGTCCGCGATGAGCTCACAGCTCAGGGGGATACGGGTAAAACCTTCGGCGCGGTAACGCTCAAAATCGGCGGGATTCATGACTGTCGGTTCTCAAACAAGGCTATCAGTTGGTGTGGCTATCGGCAGTTCCGGTTTTCCGGTGCCAATACAGGCATTCAGGCAAATGCGGTCGATCAGCTTCGCCAGCGCCAACTCTGGGTACTGCAGCTCTTGTTATGGGAGAATTCATTCATCACAAGCGGATATTGCCCTCACTGATTGCCACCCGTCAAGCCCCTCTGTGCATTCAGGCTCTATAATCAGTATATATGAGTGGCTATTGCCGCCTATCTTCCACCCCAGCCAAGAGTCCCTTCGATGAGCGTGATTCGCCAGGATGACCTGATAGACAGTGTCTGCGACGCTTTGCAGTTCATGTCTTACTACCACCCCAAGGATTACATCGATGCCGTGCACGAAGCATGGCTACGTGAAGAATCCAAGGCGGCCAAGGATGCCATGGCGCAAATCCTGGTCAACTCCCGCATGTGCGCCGAAGGCAAGCGACCCCTGTGCCAGGATACCGGCATCGTGACCGTTTTCATCAAGGTCGGCATGAACGTGCAGTGGGATGCGAAGATGAGCCTCACGGACATGATCAATGAAGGTGTCCGGCGTGCCTACAACCATCCGGACAACAAACTGCGCGCATCCATCCTGGCCGACCCGGCCGGCGCCCGCAAGAACACCGGCGACAATACACCGGCAGTCATCCATACCGAAATCGTGGAAGGTGACACCGTGGAATTCGAGATTGCTGCCAAGGGCGGTGGCTCGGAAAACAAATCCAAACTGGTCATGCTCAACCCCAGCGACAGCATCGTGGACTGGGTCGTCAAGACCGTACCGACCATGGGCGCTGGCTGGTGCCCGCCAGGCATGCTTGGCATTGGTATCGGCGGCACCTCGGAAAAGGCTGCCGTGCTGGCCAAGCAATCCTTGATGGCCCCCGTCGATATCCAGGCGCTGAAGGATCGCGGACCGAAGAACCGAATCGAGGAGCTGCGACTGGAGATCTTCGAAGCCGTCAATGCACTGGGTATCGGCGCCCAGGGTCTGGGTGGTCTGACCACCGTCGTCGATGTCAAGATTCTCGATTTTCCGACTCATGCGGCCTCCAAGCCGGTTGCCATGATTCCCAACTGTGCCGCCACTCGACACGCACACTTCGTGCTCGACGGCAGTGGCCCTGCCCTGCAGACGCCGCCTTCACTGAATGACTGGCCGGCGATTACCTATGATGCCGGAGCCGGTGCCAGACGCGTGAACCTGGATACCGTCACCCCCGCAGAGGTCGCCACCTGGAAACCCGGTGAGACCCTGCTGCTCAGCGGCGCCATGCTGACGGGTCGCGATGCCGCGCACAAGCGTATCCAGAGCCTGCTGGAAAGTGGCGAAGGACTGCCCGAGGGTGTGGATTTCAACGGGCGCTTCATCTACTACGTCGGACCGGTCGACCCAGTGCGTGATGAGGTCGTCGGACCCGCCGGCCCCACTACCTCGACCCGCATGGACAAATTCACCGAGATGATGCTCGATCAGTGTGGTCTGCTCGGCATGATCGGCAAGGCCGAACGCGGCGAAGCCGGCATCAATGCCATTCGCAAGCACAAGGCTGTCTATCTGATGGCTGTCGGTGGTGCTGCCTATCTGGTGTCCAAGGCCATTCGCAAGTCCAGAGTCGTGGCTTTCGAAGAGCTGGGCATGGAAGCCATTCATGAGTTTGTCGTTGAAGACATGCCGGTAACGGTTGCTGTCGACACCACCGGCGAGTCCGTACATATAACCGGGCCTGCATTGTGGAAAGGCAAGCTGGACAGAGGCGAAGTCAAACCGGTGTATTTCAAGTGATGCGATCAACAGCCTGTCGCAGCCTGGTTGTCATTGCCCTTGCTGTCCTGCTGAGTGCTTGCGCTTCGTCGGGTGGCGGCCTTAACAAGTCCTCGCGACCTTCAGGCAACGGCGGCCATGCCAATGCCTGCAAGAGCACCGACACTCAGGTGGACAGTAGCAGTCAGTGTCTGCAGGACGATGCAGCCTGTTATGAACTGAACAATGGCAAATGGTGTACCGGAGAGCGAGGAAATGTCTGTCCGGCCGGATCCACCGCCTTGCCTGCCGGCATACCCTGCGCGCCGGGAAAACGGTGTTTTCGCGTCGGGGAATCACTGGAGTGCACCATCAATTGATCACACCATGAGACAGATTGCGACATCTGTCTCATGGATCGGGCTTCACATTACCTGCTGTTCTAACGCTTTGAGGTTCAATCGCCGATAAGGTGTTGACTCTGCAAGTGAAGTTTCGATGACTATTTCGTTGATCAACAGCCCGGCGTTCCAGAATCCATCAGCTCCTCTCAATGCTGTTGACCTTACCGGCGTCTCGTCCGTTTGCCCCGCAAGCGAACGAGCACGCTGGAAGGTACTGGTGGATCTGCTGGATTCAGCCATCCTCGCGCAAGCAGACGAAATACACCTCGAACCCGACAACGACTGCCTGAGACTACGTCTGCGCACAGTGTTTGGTCTGAGCGAGGTTCGCATTGAAAATGCCGCCTCTCACATCGATTGCATGGAACTCCTGCAATCGTATCTCTGGGGAGACTCTCGACAGACGAAGGCGCGCCGGGCATGGTTCGGTTTCACGCTGCAGACAGGGCCACGGCTCGTACAACTGGATGCTGTCCCGACTTCCCGGGGTGATACCTACCTGATCACATTGCAGCATGATCTGAAAGCCCCTCCCCCTCGCCTCGACGAACTGCCATTGAGCAGAAAACAGCAGTCGCAGGTACGCGAACTCCTGAAACAGGAATCCGGCCTTCTGCTGGTCGCTTGCTCGCATCCACAGGCACGTGCACAGACCGTACGCGCCATGGCGCAGGAACTGGTCGCCCCTGACCGCAAGATCATCTGCGCGGAGGCACCCGGACATCCACCGATGCCCAGAGTCATACAACTGGCCATCGACACGGTCGCCGCACCTGACAATCTTCAGAACTGGCCTGCACTGTGCGAACTTGGCTGCGATGCCATTGTCGCCTGCAATACGCACAGTGATGACATGACACAACTACTGGCAAGACAGGCCAGTAGCTCGACCCTGATCGTGCAAGGCGTGAGAGCCGATTCGGCCGCAGCGGCAGTGGACCACCTGCTGGCAGCCGGCGTACGCAGTGAAGCGATCGCCCGCTCACTGTCTGCGGTTCTCGTACAACGACGCTTGCAGTGTCTCTGCCCCTACTGTCGCTACCCGCATTCCCCGGACGACCAGGGTACAGCCTGGTTGTCCGAGCACAGCCCCATCATCGCCGGCAATATCAACGTCTGGTTACAGCACCGCTTGCGCTCTTCCTTCAGTACTGCCGATGGTTGCGAGCGTTGCAACCATACCGGTCTGGGCAAGACGCTGGACCTGTGCTCCATCGTCACTCTTGACGATGAAATCAGAGACAGCTTCTACAACAACGATATCAGACGCTCACTGCAACGCCTTCGCGATGAACGGGGAATGTCCAGAGACCTGCTGAGACTGGCTCAGGAAGGCATCATTACTCTTGCAGAGGCTGCGAGAATACTACCCGTAACCCAAGGCTGACTTCACGCACGGCAAGCCAGACGAGGACACCAGCGGCGCCTGGTGTCAGGGCTTACCGGAAACAGGGAAGTAGACAAGGCTTGTAGCAAGCAGTGCTACCCGCCCCTTTCCCTCATCAACGGCCTACCGCACATCCAACAGGGATTGATCCCGCGGGTTGTGGCCAAGGCGATGTTTTCGGCTCTCTGTGTCCATGAGCAACCGAGAGAATGAGAGCGATATCAGGGGGCTGACCAACGCACGACACCGTCACGACAGACCGGTCACCGTACCTCTCATCAAACTCCCTGTTTCATCGTATCGACAAGCGCCAAGAACGGAACCGACACTCGGGCCTCAAGCGGCTTCGGCGTTGCCGTCACCACCCTTGCGTGGTCGCGACGCTTGCTCGCCACGTACCACTCTGAGTCGCGGCTTGCTGACCGGTTCGACCTTGGCTTCCTTCCAGCGGTGCTCGCTATCAAGATCACTCGACCAGACTATGCCACTGGCACCCTGGTCACCTATACGACGGTAGAGGTTGCCGTTCAGCTGATTTCTCATGATGAGAAATGATCGGAAGGCCTGAAAGTTGGCCTTGTCCACGAACCGTTCCACATTCCAGAAATCATCAAGATCCAGCTGCGAAGTCAACCCGGGTATATCGTAGATCGTCTTGCCCAGTGGCTTGACGGGTGTGCCATGAAACAGCGATGAAAGTCCAACGGTGCTGTTTATCAGCACGGTGCCTTGTGCATGCTGTAGCAATGTCGGCAGGCAGACATCGTGTACATAGAACACTCTCCCCTGCAGCCCGAGCTCCGCCGTGAGGTTGGCAAACAGCGTTGTATAGTCCGTATACCCACGGTCCATGGGATGATGCTTGAATACTATTGCCTTGCTACTGGGGGCGTGTTGCCGAAATGAGGCCAGTACATCCCCGACAAAATGTTCAATGGAATTGTAATCCGAATGAACAACGACTTGCATGTCGCAATGTACCTGCAAGGGACAGACAAAGTAATTTCCATCAAATTGCGGAAGCAAGGTGTCCAGCACGTGTTTCTCACGTCGCGAGTAGATCCATTTGCGCGTGAATGAACGTAGCCAGCGGACCCCTTCCGGAAACCAGTCAAACGGACGATGGTGGCGATAGTGCTCGAAATGGCGTTTGCCAGCGGCACTTGCCCAGTAGTAGATCATGGAGTACAAGGCAGTTATCAGAAACACATTGACTGGTTGCTGATGTTCCTGCGGCAGCTCTTCAGGCACACTGGGTATAGCGCAAGGCTGGGACAGCATGGTGGAGCGACCGTTGACGCCATCTTCTTCAAGCGTAATGAAATTCGGGCGGATATACCCCTCTTCGAAAACGAAGACTCGCACATTGTTCCTGGCAGCAACTTCACAGGCAATACGATGATAAGCGCGGCAATCACCAAACAGGTAGAAACGAGAGAACCCGCGATTGACAACCATACGCTCAAGCCATGCTTCCCAGTCGTCCAGTGTTCCGGTGTAATCGAGAGCATCGGGACGGCGATAGAAGAAGCGATCACCTCCGTTGAAATTTATCTTGGTGACCGAGAACCCGCGCTCTTCCAGGTCTTCGCTGAAACGCGAGAAGAATGGACCCACCGGCCCCTGCAACAGCAACACGTTTCGCGAATTCTGTCCATCCCGCCTGACAACAGACTCCCTGCCATCATGCGTGGGTGGTACCGCAGACAGAAACGCGCTTTGGTGCATGTTTTATTTTCCCTAACATATCTTCGGGCGGTGAAGCAGCATTGGATCTGTGGCTACAGTCTCTTGAACAGATCACGTTGGGTCATCAATGATCTGGCGAGCAACCGCAAGATCGCTGGATACCCCACGTATCTATGAGGGTTATCGACTGTTCTCCCCATCTCTTGAGATACAATATCCATGCCTCACAGTCATGAGTTTTGTCAGATTGGCCGGTAATTGACTGCTTTGCGGATGTTGTTGAGTTTCTTCCACAGGCTCATCGAGTTGCTGTGGGCTGATTCTTCTTTTTCGGCACCTGTGGCAAGTGAAGACACCAGTTGCTCGACAGTGATGAACTCCCCGCTGGCAACATCCAGGTAGCGTGGGTAGATCACCAGACACAGATAGATCAATTCCTCCAGTGTCCGGATTCTCCTGCGCTTTTGAAATTCGACATGGTCGTGGGTCAGCCCCCATCCGGCGTAGAAAGGCTTGCCGTAGGTATGAACAGTCTTGCCGCGGAGCAAGGCTTCAAAACCCGACAGGGATGTCATGGTATGCAACTCATCGCATTCCTCCAGACAATCCAGGAAGTTTCGCTGGTGCTCCACTCTGTCAACACACTCATCGATGATACGGGCCGACACGGCCCCTTTGCGATTGCCGGACTCGACATCCGGATGAGGCTTGTAGGTGATATGGGCATCCGGCCTGGCCAAACGAACGGCGCTGCACAAGTCTCCATTCGAGGACACGTCGACACAACCTCGCAGAATGGATTGATCGTCTTCCACTTGCCCTACAACCAACACATGCAATCTGTCGCCATGGTCCAGCGTGTCGAGCGGCGTCACAGCTTCCACACTTGAAGACACATTGTATTTGGTCAGTCGAGTTGCCAGAAGTGAGTGTCTCAGTCGTCTGGCTCGTTCGATATTCTCAGTCGTGCAGTCGACGCTGTTGAGCAGCTCTTGCAGATCACTATCTGACGAAGGATCAAAGTACAGGCCACCATGGTCGACAACCAGTGACGCCGGCAGGACGAAGTCCGAGCCCAGTCCACGTGACCGGATGAAACCGTCCTCAAGGCGGGAAACTGCCTTCTGCTCGCCACCCTCTGATGGGGTGCCCGAGCCATTGGGGCAACCGGTCACTCTGGAATCGGCAAAACTCCAGTAGACAGCCCTCTCATCCATGCCGACATCATCCTTGCGACAGAACCGGACATTGCCATCGGGCGATCTCAGATACTGCGCAACAATCCCCTTCTTCCAGGGAGTGATGCCGACACAGGCGAAGGCATGGGCATTGCGCTCAAACGCCTCCAGCTGCACTCGCACATGCTCGATACACTCGTGCAACTGCCATCGAGCTCCACTGACCGGGTCGAGATATCGGGCCAGATAGACATGACTTGCATGGAAAACCTGATCCAGTGTACGTGTTCTCACTCGTCGAGCCAGAGTCTGGCAATCCTCCGTCAAACCCCAACCGGCGTAAAACGGCAGACCTGCAACACTGACCTTGCATCCGCACATCAGCGCCTCGAAACCCAGCTGTGATGTCCCCACATAGACTCGGGCGGCCTTCTTCAACCAGAAGATCGGGTTGTCACCCGCGGCACTGATCTCCAGACCCAACTGCCTGGCGTACTCGCTCAGATAGCCTTCTCTACGGCCAGCAACGACATCGGGATGGGTTCGTACCACAATACGAGCACCCGGATTTTCTGCTACGGCGCGATCAAGCATCGCTGGAAAATCGCCTTCCTGCATCCCGCCGAAGCGAACAGAGGCATCATCCCTTGTCTGGTCGATAACGAGAACCAGCGGCCTTGCGCCTGACTCCAGCAGCACCTGCGCAGGTTTCGGACAGAAATTGTATTTGGTTATTCCATGCTCGACCATCCGCTCGCGATTCTCTCGAGCGTACTCAAGTGCCTTGTTGTCGCAGCTGACGGCGAAATCGACATCCGGCAGATTCAGATAGTTTTCGATATCACTGGGCTGTCGGCTGTCGTAGTAGACACCGGTATCGTCCACGAGCAGTGAATAACAGCACCGGGAATGTGCATCTTTGGAACTGGTTCTGATCCAGCCATCTTCCACGTAGCGCACGTTCAGCCCATGGCAACTGGCGTACTGTAGTGCACGTTGCGAGTTCTGTTTGCGGCCCCAGACGACAACACTGGAAACAGCGTTCCTGTTCTTCCAGGCACGCTGTGGGCTGATGACCGAGTCCACCTCCAGAAATCGTTCGATGTTTCTGATGGCGCGAATACCGGAGGAAAACGCTACTGCCGGCCTGGAATCAGGTCCTCTGTTCACCTGCCCCACCTCATGCCGCTCGTTCAAGAACCTCCTTGATCACCCTGGCATCATGGTTCAGATCGAACTTCCGACCGAAGAGATCGTTGGAGCTTTCGATGGCAGGCAGGTCTTCCATACCGAAGACCTTGACTCTGGGTCTGGGCCCGGGACGCAGGATCAGGCGACCATAATCATTGTCTGTGTTATCGCGAAAGGGGGAATTCTTGATGTAGGTCTGAAAATAGCTCTCATCCGGAATGAAGGTATTCTTCAGAACATCGTACAACTCATAGGCAAATTCATCCTTCTGCATGTGTTCAATGACAGACCTGTGGAGGTTGAACCAGTTTGCGCCAATGTGGAACGGGTATTTCCTGAAGTACATCTCTCGACGTTTCAACAACAGGGAATCACAACTACCGACATAGACATGACCAATCTCGCCAATCTCTGCCACATCCACCAGCCAACGAGCTGCAAAGTCGACTTGAGGATTGATTGTGCCAGGCTTGGCAAATACCTTGGTATGTCCGCGGTCTCCCCACAGAACACATTCGTTCTTCTTGTTGTCTACCGGTATTTCATCCAGAGACAATACGGGTGTTCGTACCGCACGAATGTAGCTGGTCTTCTCGACGATACCGCGACCGAGACGGTTCTTGATCTGCTCTCTGGATTGCAGAGGCAGATCCTGACCACTCAGCACGACATAGTAATCCCACGACTTATCGGTATCGAGAAGAAAAAAGGCTCCCTTTATGGTCTTGCGAAGAGTCCCTCCCCCGCCCCAGGAGATGTTCGAGTCACAGCTGATGTGTACGTTCGATATATTTCTGTACTTCTCCAGAGGCTTCAGATCAGGCTTCTGGCCGTCGTCTATATCGATCAGAAAAACATCATCCGTGCTGAACAGAGAATCTACAAGCATGGCTACTTGCTTGAAGTTTCCATGACAAAGAATATGGTAAGCAATCATAGCGGTGACTGTTTCGGTAGTCCTGACGAAGCTGGGAAGTTCATTGGCAACTGGGCGAAAGCCTGATCTGCAGGTACGCGAATCAAGGCTGATCAGGCAAGGCCGACAGACATCCCTCCACGATCAGGACCTTCTGATGGCGGCCGGATACACGCGTGACACCGATAACCCGATCTTCTACCGCCAGCCCGCTGACCGATACAGTATTCATGCCAACGAGTTTCACATTCTGGAGGCTGACTGAGGCCTGCAGCCCGAATATTTCGGCAAGGGTTTCAGTTTCGTGCGTTTCGGCGCGTGATGTGCAATGAATTGGATGTTGGAGGACGCTGTTGTCTATCCGCCAATGCCAGCACCATTCACTCCTCCTCTGCTCTGTACTGAAGACTGTCGATGCCAAGTATTACGAGTATTGCCAATGTGTTTCTCACGCTTTCAGGTTTGAGGAAGCCACTCAAGTGGGGGAATTCCGTCTGTCTGGATTCCAATGCGAGACGCATTTTCATCATTCTGAACCCGGGCTGGTACTTGTTGCAGGTCAGTCCGCGCGGCAACGATTCTGTTGAAAGTCCGATTGGACACACCTTGACCCTGGATGTGGCAGGACGAAGCGAACAGCTGTTGCTCACCAGCGCGCGGGCAACGCGAAGGGTCGTACAGGTCAGAGAGAAGATCACTCATATCATCGTCTCGCTGGAAGGAAACCTGGACGCCAGCCTGTGTCTGGATATCGATCTGACAAGAGTCTCTCGTCGTCGCGCAGCAAAACGCATGCTGAAGCGCATGACCCGGCGTTTCGACCCCCTGCAACACAAGGACTCCGTCGACAACATAGAACATGTTCAGACAGACATGTTACGCAGTCATGGTCACTGGCCATCCGTGGAAGAGCTTTATCAGGTGTACCACCAGACCAACCAGCGCGGATTCACCCCCAAGCCCTACTCGTACTGGTTGCATGATCACCTCATCACGCTGGCCAATCACTGGAGAAATACGGACTGGCACGGCCTGTCGACAAACCGGATCAGTCTTCAGATCTTCACGATGAACCAGAGCGACAATGCTGTGTGGGAGCAATCGATCACGGAGCTCAAGAGCATGCTGGGAGGGCGAACGCCGAGCATTGCCATCAGCTGTCTGGCCGGGCAGGAAACGGAAACAGATCCACTGACAGAGCCTCATCATATCGTGCTGGCAGGTTCCGGAATTGTTCCCGGTTCGGAATTCCTGATTTCGATTACCCGCGTACTCGCACAGAATGCGCAATGCGAGCTGCTTTATACCGATCATGACAAGCTGTGTGAAAATCGGGAGCGAAAACACCCCGTGATCAAGCCTGGCTGGGACCCCTACCTGCTTGAAGCCGGTAACTACATCGGCGATCTGTGCGTGTGCTCCAGCGAACTCTACCTGAAAACAGGTGGGCTGAAGTCCTCCATGGCAAAGACGGCGATCTATGACTTTCTGCTACAGGCCCGCTCGGTGATAAACAGGGATCAGGTGGTACATATCCCCGGAGTCCTGTTCTCACAGCCGGAACCGAGCGATGTTTCCAGCCAGGATCGCTGGTTCACTCAGCGCGCCGCAGAGCTGCTCACACCGCCAGTTTCCGCGCTTCGGCTGAACGTGCTCGATGCCCCACCACGAGTCGAGATTCTGATTCCTACCCGCGACAAGGAACCCCTGTTGCGCCAATGCGTGGAGTCGATCCTGTCCTTGACGGACTACCCGAACTACCATATCAGCGTAATTGATAACGGTAGTACGGAAGCGGCAACATCGCGTTTTCATGACTCGATGCAAGATGAACCTCGCTATTCAGTACTCGATTTTCCGGGTACCTTCAACTATTCGGCCATCAACAACTACGCTGCCAGCCAAACACAGAGTGATGTACTGATACTACTCAACAACGACACTCAGATCGTGCAAGCAGACTGGTTGACGCGCATGGTACAGGCATGCATGTTACCCCGCGTCGGCTGTGTGGGAGCCAAGCTGTTATACGACAACGGGCGGGTACAGCACGCAGGTGTCGTCATGGGAATGAAAGGCGTTGCGGGCCATGCTCACCGGTTTCAGAAATCGGACGCAGCCTCCTATCTACACAAATTGCAATGGCCCCATCAGGTGAGCGCAGTGACTGCAGCTTGCCTGGCAATTCGTCGTGATACCTACGAACAGCTGGGTGGCCTGGACGACAAGGAACTCACGGTGGCATTCAATGACGTCGACTTCTGCCTGCGCGTACATGCCGCAGGCTTTGACAATCTGATGCTCTCGGACGTCACCATCACCCACCATGAATCGCTCTCCCGCGGCAAGGATGATTCGCCCGACAAGGCGGCCCGCTTCGCGACGGAATGCAAAGTCATGCACCAACGCTGGAAGCAGTACATCCACAGGGATCCCTACTGGAATCCGATGCTTAGCCTGGTCGAGGAACAACCCATGCTGGAAGCAGCACCACCTCCTGTGGCCTGAGATTTGCACCACTTGCATGATCAACCGCAACACGCCGTGATTCAGGTACGCCAGTTGACATGAATGTACTATTCCTCACACATGCTCGATTGGATCGGCTGGCCTATGGCGACGGCTCTACACGCTATCGCTGCTTCAATCACGCTGAAGTACTGCAGAACAACAATCACCAGGCGGAAGTTCAAAGTCTGGCTGATCTGCGTACCACCGATCTGAATCGCTACGATATCGTCAGCTGCCTGAGACCTCTCTATTCTCAGAAACTGCAACAGCTGAGCGATGTGTGCAGAGCCCGGGGAATCCATCTGGTCGCTGACTTCGATGATCTGGTCTTCGACCCCGCCATGGCAGAGCAGTCCCCTAAAGTACTGAACTCACAGGCATCGGTGGCGCACGTACAGAATCAATTCAGGAAGCACGCAAGATCATTACCACTGTTTGATGAACTGACGGTATCCACCCCTGCACTGGCATCAGCAGCACGCACGCACTGTCCGAACACGCGGATCACCATCGTGCGTAACGGTCTATCTGCCTATTGGCTTCAGCACGCCGAACAGGCAAGAACCACCCCGCCCGCCACAGCCAGACTCAGCTACCTGCCGGGTAGCCGCAGTCATGATCGAGATCTTCAACTCATTGCTCCAACACTCAAGCGGTGTCTGGAAGCCCACCCCGACGCTACATTGTCACTGGTGGGGAAAATAGGACTGCAAGGCACCACACTACCGGGAGAACAACTGCACCTGACACCCTGGGTCGATTACTACGCTCTGCCAGAACTGATTGCGCAAAGCTGTGTGACACTGGCCCCCTTGCTCGACACCCCTTTCAGCTTTGCCAAATCTCATATCAAGTTCATAGAATCTGCCGCTCTGGGTGTGCCGGCACTCTGCTCCCCCACCAGTGACCTGCTGGAACACGACATCGACGGATTGATGGTGATCAAGCGCGAAGCCGACTGGGAACAGGCACTGAACCGCGCGGTGGATCCTGAATACCGTGCGTCCTGTTCCGATGCATTGATCAACTACGCGACTCGACACTGTACGGCTCAAGCCCAATGCGCAGCACTCATGAAGGCCTGGGACAGTTCCGAATACTGGAAACACGCCAAACCGGCAATTGCGGCCTGATATGCTGATGAACCTCTGCTACGAAGATCGCCTCAATGCGCAACTCGAGGGGATCTCACATTGCCTGAAAAGCTCTCTGACGCACGTTGTAGACACTCATCATGAGTATCTGGATCTTGGCTCGATACCGCAATCCTCGGGAATATTCTCAGACCACCTGTTGAGCGCTGATCAATGCCTGGGTTTGAGCGTGGACAACGGCACCTGGCTCAAGCTTGCACCATTGGCTCCCGGAGGACTGTTCTGCGACAAACTGCTGCTTCAAGCCGATTGCGATTCATACGCGACACTCCAGCAAGTCATCGGAGAGAACCGTATCGAGGCAAAGCCGGCCTGTGTCATGACATCAGCAGAATTTCACTCTCGATTCAGATCGGACGCGCAAGGACACGCGCTTCAATCCGACAGGGCAAACTACCGAATACTGATCATGATGCCGGACGGCACAGAGAGTCGTCATGAAGATTCACTGGTCGAAAAGATCTGCTCCTTGCTCGACACGCTCAAACCCGTGCCATCACAGACCAGCATCGAGTGCGTACACAGAGATGCCTTCGGGGCGAACCACAGTCGCGAGCTCATGGCTCGGCTCAGGGCTCGCATTCCCGGCATGTCCAGAATGGGCATGACTGCCGTGACTCCCGACAGAAAGAGTATGCTGGGGGCCATGATGGGCAATGCCAGTATCGCCTTGTGTGGAAACCTGGGCAATCTTGCAGATGCATTTCAGTTCGATCTGCCTGTTGCACTCTGGAAAGATGAAAAACTTCTCGATGTGGATGCCATCAACCACCACTCCATCAAGTGGCTTCGGCATGGGTGCCATACCAGCAAATCGATGGTAGCTCGTCAGCAGCAGAAAAGCTGGCTGCGGGGATATACCGGAGATGGGTCTGCCATCGTGGTTGACAATGCATGCCGACAGCTTCGCAGCACGATAGAAAAATGGCTCAAACACGACAATTCCGGCACCTCATTGAATATCACGCTGCAAGGCCACTGGGCTGGACGGGCATTGACTGAACGACCTGTATCGTGTCTGGATTTCATCATCCCTTCTGCATTCTCGCCGGCAGCCTCCCCCAGCCGATTACAACTGCTGCGAACCTCTCTTGAGCGCAAGCACAGAAAATTCGTCAAGTTTCGGCAATCTCCGAGTCGCTTCATCGAAGACAGTGAGGTTCGCTGGTTACGAGCGTTCAAGCATCCACGCTGATGGACAGCATCAGTATTTCCGACTGTGAACGAAGATTCAGGGAAGGCCGCTGGACGCAGCAACTGGTAGACGACATATGGAGACTCGTCACCGATTCCTCCGATGCTGATGCAATCATACTGGCCTATGATATTCAACACTGCCTCAACGGTCTGAGCGCCGAGCATCTGAACCGGTTTGACGCCTGGCAGAAATGCCAGGGGAATACGTGTTGGTCACTCTTCTGGCGCTTACTCAGCGCTGAACTCCAACTGGGGCTTGCTCAAGAGGCAGGATCAAGACTTCATGGTCTCGAAAAGCAACGGTGGTCCTTGAGGCGCGCGCTTGCACTTTACCGATTCCCCCTGGCTCTGAATCATATCCATCAGCAGAAGAACTGCGGATGTGACTTTCTGACATTACGTATGGCAAGGCTGGCCACCAGCCTTCTGGAGCGCACAACCACGCTTACGCAGTGGTGTGAGGAGTTATTCGCTCAACAGAAGGGAGACTGTCCTGTCCCTCGTATCGCTGTTGTTGGCAACGGGCCGTCATTAAGGGGCCGTGCCGCCGGCGAGCGAATCGATTCAGCCGATCTGGTCATTCGATTCAACCAGATACATACGGGGGAATCGATGCGCCACGATACTGGCCAACAAACCGGGCTGTGGGTGGTATCTCCTGGGTTTTCCATCAATGGAAGCAAGATGCCCTGCCACAATCTGTGTCTCAGCGGGCCTGCCCCGTTCATGCGAAGCTCTCGGTACTGGTCACGCCTGGCGCGACTGCCCTTCACCAGTCTGGCTCTGACACCACTGGATAGCTGGTATTCACTGGTTCGGCTTCTCGAGGCTCCACCCAGTGCGGGTATTCTCGTTCTGCATACCCTGATGGAGCACTTTCCGAATCTGCACATCGAGGTTCATGGGTTCACCGTCGATACGATTGAGTCAGAAGACAGGAACAGAGCTGGTAGCCACTATGGCGATTGCCACAAGGTGTCTACACGCCATGACTGGCGGAAGGAAAGCTTGCTGATCCAACAGTGGATCAGCAAGAGAGAATTACGTCTGGAGGGATAGTCCCTCGAACATCAACTGGCCAGCTTGAAGGTATTGTTGAACTGCTGTTCTCCCAGCAGGGACTGAAGATATTGCCCATAGCTGTTCTTGGCCATTGGCGCCGACAGTTCCATCAGCTCATCGTCCGAAATCCACCCTGATCTCCAGGAAATCTCTTCGGGACAGGCGATCTTGAGCCCTTGTCGTCGTTCCAGTGTCTCGACAAACTGACCTGCCTCGAGCAGGGAGGCACAAGTGCCGGTATCCAGCCATGCGTAACCCCGGCTCATGCGCTGAACCATCAGTTTCCTCGCCTCGAGGTACACACTGTTGACATCGGTTATCTCCAGCTCACCTCTTGCCGACGGTTTGATGCTCTTGGCAATCGAGACGACATCGTTGTCATAGAAATAGAGACCCGTGACAGCAAAGTTCGACGCCGGGTGCTCAGGCTTCTCTTCGATACTTCTGGCACGCCCCATGTCATCGAAATCGACAACACCATAGCGTTCAGGGTCACTGACCTGGTAGGCAAACACCGTTGCCCCCTGCTTCTGTGCAGCGGCCTTCTGAAGCAAGCCAGCCATGTCATTGCCATGAAATATGTTATCGCCCAGTATGAGAGAAACACTATCCTGCCCGATGAACTCTTCGCCCAGAATGAAAGACTGCGCAAGGCCATCCGGAGACGGTTGGACCATATAGCTCAGATTCACACCCCACTGACTGCCATCACCGAGCAACATCTCGAACAGGACGATGTCGCGCGGTGTGGAAATCAGCAGAATGTCTCTGATGCCCGCCAACATCATCGTCGTCAGCGGGTAATAGACCATCGGCTTGTCGTAGATAGGCAACAACTGCTTTGAGATCACCTGTGTCATCGGGTTCAAACGAGTCCCCGATCCCCCTGCTAGTATGATGCCTTTCATTCGTCAGTCTCCGGATGCTTTTCAGCTAGCCTTGAAAGAACCCTCGGACAGGGTTTTTTCGAAATATTTGATTGTCTTGCCCAGACCCTCTTCAAGCTTCACTTTCGGCTCCCAGCCAAGTTTTTCGCGAGCTTGCGTGATATCCGGACGCCTTTGGGTCGGATCATCACTGGGAAGATCCTTGAACACCAGCTTGGAACTGGAGTTGGTCATTTCTATGACTTTCTCGGCCAACTGCAGAATGGTGAATTCGTCAGGGTTGCCGATGTTCACGGGACCTGTGAACGAGTCATCTGTCCCCATGATGCGTACGAAGGCCTCTATCAGATCGAGGCAGTAGCAGAAGGAACGAGTCTGATCGCCTTTACCGTAGATAGTGATGGGTTCACCGGTGAGCGCCTGAACGATGAAGTTCGACACGACCCGTCCATCATTGGGGTGCATTCGAGGACCATAGGTATTGAAGATTCGCCCTACTTTGATACGCAGGTTGTGCTGACGGCGATAGTCGAAGAACAGGGTTTCTGCACATCGCTTGCCTTCGTCGTAGCATGAGCGGAATCCGATCGGGTTGACATGTCCCCAATAGCTTTCGTGCTGCGGGTGAACCTTGGGGTCTCCATAGACTTCACTGGTGGAGGCCTGGAAGATCTTGGCGTTGGTTCGTTTGGCCAGGCCCAACATGTTGATGGCGCCATGCACACTTGTCTTGGTGGTCTGCACCGGGTCATGCTGGTAGTGAATCGGTGAGGCCGGGCAAGCCAGGTTGTAGATTTCGTCTATTTCCAGGTAAATCGGAAATGTAACGTCATGACGCATGAGCTCGAATGACGTGTTCCCCATCAAATGCTGGATATTGCGTTTGGAACCGGTAAAGTAGTTATCCATACAGATAACTTCATTGCCTTCATTCAACAATCGCTCGCACAGGTGTGAGCCAAGAAAACCGGCACCGCCTGTTACCAGGATGCGCCTGCCGCCGATAGTGTCCCCAGAAGAAATAGCGTCGCTCATTTAGATATAAAATTCCGTCAGTTACTGTTGATGTCACGTGGACATGAAGGCATTACGCCCCGCTGAAGGTCTTATGCCTGACTGGCAACATATCCACGATATGAGCAGCAGCGGCAATGACCCGAAATACCAAACTGGGATTCTATCAGCCTAAGGCCCGAGTCAAGCAAATTGCAGGCCACGCCAAACGGAAATGTGGGCTGGGTTTTGTACTTGGGTGTACCCATATCGTCGCTGTACGGCTTGGCAGCAGATCATGTGAGCTTGGTAATGTCCCGCTCATGCCTCGCGCCAGACTGCGCACGAGTCACCGTACAAAGCCCTCCGCCGCCTTCCCTGATCTGCATACCGATCTGGCAATCAGGCAGCTATCGCCAGGCGATACCTGCCTGCCAGTAAACTGTCACGCGCACTGAGCCGGCGTCAGACTGCGAGGCCTGATTCCCGTCACATCTGTCACGGCGCCGAGACTGCGATCCCATTACGCCAAGCCTGACAGTTTTCCTCAGCATGATCGTGACCAACCGTAACTTATGGTGTCCGATCATCCCTAAAACCGGGGAACACGGCACGGTATCTGCTGAACCAGTCAGCAAAAAGCCACAACTTCGTGTCGCGTCACTCAACGAGAACCAACCGAATTGGACATGCTACAACCAGTCATGGTGAGAACATTCGGCCGCACTGGCTCAACGCTATTGATGCAGCTGTTAGGCACCAGTGACCGAGTCTTCTTCGAGCGTGTGTACCCGTTCGAGCATCGCTATCTGACCTACGTCCACAACATGAGCCGGGTCGCAAGTTCTCCGGTGGTTGACGAAAAGATCTGGAACAACGACATCATGTTTCAGGGTAAATCGAACACGGTTGGGGCTCTGCCTTATGGCTTGATTCGCTCGCTGGACCGGAACACACTGCAACAGCAAACTTTTGTTGCACTTTGGCAGGCTTTCTCGGAAAACATACGCAGAAAGACCGGATTGGTCTCCGGACCTGGCTGGTATGCGGAAAAAGCGCCATCTGAAGTCGCGACAATGGCAGTCGAACACCTGAACGCCAAAAGCATCTACCTGCTCCGGGATCCACGGGATGAGATGATCTCCATCAAGAGTTTCAACGACAAACGTGGTTTCAATTCATTTGGCTGGCAGGATACTGACACTGACGCCGTCTATGCAGCGCGGTTGTGTGAAAACCGACGCAAGTTCATGCAGAAACTCATCGATTCCGCGACGACTCCCAGGGAAATTCACGTGCGGTACGAGGATCTGATACTGAACGGGAAAAGGGAGGCTGCCCGTCTGTCAGGCTGGCTGGGAACGCCTCTGAATATCAAGGCCGCCATGAAAGACAAGAGCGTGATCAATCGCCACATGACCTCCCGTAATCCTCAGTCATCAGTGGCTCGATGGAAAACCGAGATGAGTGATGAGATCCAGGAGATCTTCCGAAACAAGCTGGGCTCGGAACTGCAGAACCTCGGCTACGAGCTCTAGGTACAGATCAGCAGATTCGACGCTCCATACGCGCACGATCAGCCAGGCTGACGCTGTGGCACTTGGGGCCGTCGCCGCTTGTCACCGCAAGCGGCTCACACTCACCTTCAATGGCCATGGCAAGATGACCCTGGCGCCTGAGTTCAGCCAGCTGCCCTGAGAAACTCGGGATGAGTCTCCTGATCCTGGTTATCGTCTGCAGCGTCCAACTCCCCTCCTTCGGCATTGACGTCTTTGCATAGCTCGATATACATATCTCGATGCTGTAGAAACGCCTTGTTACCCGGGTAGCTGTTCGCCATGTTTCTCGCATATTCCTCGTGCAAATGACGATTCTCGACCGCCCAGGTAATCTGCTCTGCCAGTGATTCCGAACGCCTGGCCAGAAAATGCCGCCCATTGAACCCGTGATCGACCTTCTCCTGCATTCCACCAATGTCCGAACAGATTACCGGGACCCCGTATTTCTTCGCTTCAAGAATGACAACCGGTGAATTCTCCCACCAGACGGACGGCACGATCATCCAGTCAGTCGCACTCAGCAGGCTCGGCAGCTCGCAACTCTGATATCGCCCGCGCATCGACACGGTGGCACCCAGCGACTTCAATTTGTTACGGATGGTATTCTGAAAGAAATCAGCCTGATGTTCCAGCCCACTTCCATTGATTGACAGATGTACTTGCTTGCGAATCGGCTTTGGCAACCGCTTGACGGCGTCGAGCAATACCTCGAGCCCCTTGAACCGGTTTATCTGTCCAAAATAGGCGAGCCTGAGTGGAAGCTGCACGTTATCACTCTGCTCCGTATCCGATACAAGCATGACACCATTTTCATGG